>JBHLLM010000089.1:0-9312 GCA_048885575.1 Candidatus Hermodarchaeota archaeon | reverse complement strand
ATATTTGTATCAAATGCTGTAGATAAAAATGGTATTCGAACCCATGCAATTAATTGAGCATGTGAACTACTATAGCTTTGATTAAATTGTTCTATTTGATAATCTAACCATTTACCATCCATAGAGAAAGAAATATCATCCCCATCGTTTTGAACATCATAACGTAAATCCTCGTCTAGTATTGAAATTAGAAGAGGAAAGTTAATATGACTTCCTGTTCCATTGACTTTTGTATGGTCTATAGTAAAAGTTTTGTAATAATTGAAATATCCATAATTTGAAGGTAGATCTGATACTAAGTGTTCACTCCCTATAGAATAAAATGAGTTTGGATTAAATTGGTTATTAAATTCAGTTAAAATCCAATTCGCTGAACGTTCAGTGTTAGAAACACGTATTTCATCGAACATTCCTTCAAATTGACTACTAGTTGCAACATTATTTCCACCCCAAATCCAATTATCAAGATTGGCCAATAAGGACCACTGTGAGGGTATATTTTCTATTGAAAAAATTAGAGAGGTACCGTCTAAATATATTTGGACGATTCTAGAAGAGTATTTAAGTGTTACCACAATATAATGCCAATTACTATTTGTAAATGGATTGGTGGCAAGATTATAATTTATAGAATTTCCCCCATATGGATAGAAAAAAAGATCACCGTCAGGTTGTACCGCCCACTCAAAACCATCAGTCTGTAAGAGTGTAGGTGGAGGCGTTGGATTTAGAGTGAAACGATTACTTGTTGTCATAATTCTTTGATATCTTCCTGCAGAAGAATTAACCCAATTTATCCATAAAGACATTGTTCCTTCATCATTTACTGAATCCAAACTTGTACTTTCAGAAACGCTAATCATATCATCAATACCATCCAATTCATATCCTCTACCCACTTGACTTGATACTAAATCTGAAGAATCCATTGATCCGAGCGTGTTACCATCGTTATTATTAGAAGTACTATCATATACAGTTCCTCCGGGACTTTCATTTAAATGGTATACACTTACATAACTGGAACTCCAAACACCGCTAGGATTTTCTTGAGATGCCATTGTTGAATTACCATAATACATAGTAACAGAAGTGTTTGTACTAGTAGATAGAAACGGAATCCGTACCCAAACCACTAATTGGGCTTGTGTCTCACTATATGTTTGATTAAACAGCTCAATTTCATGATTTAACCACTCTCCCCCTATTGAAAAAGCAATATCATCGCCATCAGGTTGAGCGTGATATTTCAAATCATCATCAATAATAGAGATCAGCACTGGAAAATTAGTATGACTACCTGTACCAGCTACTTTAGTTTGATCAATTGTAATAATTTTATAATACATAAAATAATCTGCATTAAGAGGTTCTGAGGAGATTTGTTGTTCGGATCCTATGCTATAAAATGAACTTGGATCGTTTTGATTTACATATTCAGTATTTATCCATCCTGCTGAACGAGGTATACTTGAGATACGAACCTCGTCAATTAGTCCATCAAAGACTTCTCCCGTCCAAGCTCTATTAAAACCGATATAAAAAGGATTGGCATTAGTACCTAATGTTCCAATTCCAAAATTATGCTGTTCCATAAATACACCGTTTACAAAAATTCTTCCCGTTGAAGTCGAACTTTGATATGTAAAAACGAAATGTTGCCAGGTTCCGGTAGAAACAGATACAGATGAAGACCATTCGTTTGAAACATCAGAGGGATTTGCAAGTCCGATATCGAAATTCCCTAAGTCATTGATTGCAACGTATATATCAAAATTAGACACACTTCCACTACCCCATGCTCCATCCATTTTACTAACTATAGTCATCCACTTTGTCGCAACATTTGGGTTTACCCATGCTTCTACTGTAAGTTGGTTCGAGATATCTAAACTTGTATCATCAGAAATTTCAATTCTTTGGCCTGAAGCATCGTTAAATCCAATCGAGTTATATATCTGCCCATTCTCAGCAAGTAGAGGGCTATTAACATCCGTTCCGTCATTTGAATATGAAGAAGAGTCAATTATAGCATTAGTTCCACCGCTTTGTTCGTTTAAATGCCAAACCCCTCTATGGTTAATTTCCCATACACCTGAAGGATTTTGTCTTGAACTCATACTAGAATTACCATAATACATTCTAATCGTTGTATCAGTAATTCCTGATAAAGTTGGAACTCGAACCCAAGAAATCAATTGAGCATGTGTTGAATTAAAACCTTGATTGAATAACTCTATTTCATGATCTAACCATATATTTTCTGTAGAAAAGGCAATATCGTCCCCATCGGATTGAACATCAGTTTTTAAATCTGTATCCATAATTGAAATTAAAACGGGAAAATCATAATATTCAACGGATCCTGCTACTTTATTATGATCAATCGTAATTGTTTTATAATAAGTAAATTGATAAGCATCAGGTGGAGCACTTGACTTAAGATTATCATCAATATTATTACTTTTATTATCTTCTTGAGTATTAAAATCATCTATAAATCTAAAAAAGGGAGTATTTAGAAAAATCGGAATAATTATAAGAAATATTATAATTAGGAGGATTTTTACTTGGGATTTGAAATTTTTTCTATAGATTTTCATTCTTTATTTTAACTCTTTTTTATATAAAGATCATTATAACTTAAATTTAATAAAAACATAGAATTGCTATATATATATATATGAGGATATGCTAAGTGAGAATGGAGGTTATCGAGAAAACTGATCATATATATACTTCAAGCCAATTATATACATGAGATGCAAAATTTCATATTTTACAAAATCAAACTTAATGTTATATTGGTAGTATAATATGAAATTTTAAATCAAAATTATAAAATTAGAATAATAATCATTATATGAGAAAGATATTTTATGGTGTTTAACAATTTTACGACAAATCTATATTTTTGAAAATAAGAAGCAAATTTATATGAAGCAGTTTGGATACACTCTAGACAAAGATTCTTTTGAAAAGTTAATCATTCCCATTCTGGATGATTCTTTTGAAAAGTCTATTAATTTTAGTGATTTTAAAGATTATTACAAATTTAGAGTTTCATATCTTAAAGAACAAAATTATTTAATTTTATTCATAAATAGCATAAATGATCCCTTTATTAAAATTAAAAAGGAGTTAAATCGATGCAAAGAGGGATTTCTTAATTTAAATATAAATACAAATCTTGATTTTAATAATGAAAAGGATATTGAATCGATTGATAAATTAATTTACCCAATCCAAAACAGAATGCCTCCGATAATTTCACTAGTAGGATATTCTGGGACAGGAAAAACTACGCTATTTAATCTATTGAGAACAAAGGAATTAAATGTTGAAAATCAACCTAATATCTCTGGAGATGTTGCTATTTTAAGAGTTGGGCAAATTTACTTTCTCTTACGAGATTTTACTGGAGATGAGAAGATTGGTTTTCTCTGGAATAATTTTATTCGAGGGAGTGATTGTGTTCTTCTAGTCACAGATTCAACTGATAAAAATGTTACAAACTCTAGATTTTTTTTGGGGAAGATAGAGGAAGAAGCTCCTTATGCTTATACAGCAACAATTGGGAATAAACAAGATTTGGGAAATGCAATAAATGATACAAAAATCAGGAAAATTATGGGTTTAGAAACTTATCCGATAGTGGCATTAAATTCTGAAAACAGAGAGAAATTAATTCTAATCATTTCTGAAATTCTTGAAATGAAGAGTTTTATTTTACCAATTATCAATCAACTACTCGAAAGAGATAAGCTGATTAGCCATCTTGAGCAATCATTAGAAAACGAGAATTATGAAAACATCGATGCCTTTTTCGAAACAATTATTGAGCTTTCTTTAAAATTGGGAGAAAATGTAGAACCATTTTATAAGATGCAACTAAAACTCAAGGATAGTTTAGAACAATATTCTTCAGAAACGATACCTTCGAGTCAGCCAAAAAGGCTTTCTCCTCTAGAAAGTCGCCTAAAAATTTTGTTAAGAAATTTTTTGAATGATGTAGATAGTGCAGTAGCTGTAACCATCTGTGACCGAGATGGGTTAATAATAACCTCGGAGAGTAAACGAGATGCAGAAGATGAATATGTTATAGGTGCGATGGCGGCAACAATTGATAGTTATATAGATAGAATCAAGAATCAATTTAAAGAAGAAACCAGCTTTTTTAATATTACTGCAATTAGTGACAAAAAATTTTCGTATTGTTCGATGGGTTTAAAATCAATTTTATTAACTATTTCTGATCTCTCTAGCTCAGACACAGAATTAAGAGTCTATTCCGAACACATAGCAAGTAAAGTCGAAATGTTGTTAGAAGGTAATGAGAATGTATCTCTTCAAATACCTGAAATAATTAAAATTTTGTCAAAATCTAAAGATGGTAAAATTCCTACTGGAGAATATTCGTTTAAATTAGTATTAACAGGAGATTACGAAGTAGGAAAAACATCCTTAATTAGACGATTCGTTCAAAATCTTTTTAAAGAAAGTTATCAGAGTACAGTTGGAGTAGAAATATCAAAAAAAGTTATTAAAATAGCTGAAAACACTAAAATTAATTGCGCAATTTGGGATATTGGAGGCCAGATAACTCAGATGACACCGTATAGAAAAAAATTTTACGGAGGAGCTGAAGCTGCTTTCATTGTAATAGATAGAACAAGGCATACAAGTCTCGAATCCATTAAAAAATGGCATAATGAATTATTAACATTTGTAGGAAAGGATATAAATATTATATTAGTTGGAAATAAATCAGATTTAGAAGAAAAAATAGAAGTCAGTGAGGAGGAAATTAAAAATATCGCAACTTTAAATAATTTTCATTACATACTCACTTCCGCTAAAACGGGTGAAAATGTTAACGATTCTTTCTTATATATAGCATATAGGTTTTTAGAAACTGCGTCTTAAATTAAATGGTTTAAGTGGTAGATTTTCATCTCATCCTTTGAAATATGTTTTTTTTTCATTTCGCCTAAATTTTAATAAGGGGAATAGTATAATTATATTAAGTTATAATCTTAATATCAGAGGGTTTATATTGGATAAAATTGATGATTTGAATGTTGAAATTAACGCGTTAAAAAAGCGAAACAATAGTTTAGAGGCAGAATTGAATAAAATGGAAAGAGAAAAATATAAACACTTGGAAGAAATTGAAAGTTTAGAAGATACTATTCTCAAATTTGAATCTTTACTTCCTAAAGGAGATGAAAATGACAAAATCAAAAAGAAAGGTGCAATAGAATTCAAACTAGCGTTAGAACTTGAAGAAAAAAATAAAATTATAAGAGATTTAAAAGATAGAATGGGTTTTTTAAGGAAGGAGAAAGTTCAACTACAACAAGAATTAGATAAGGAAAGATTTAGAGATTCTGATTCTACAATTATTAGAACAGAAAGTTTGAGAACTAAAACTCCTTTGGAAGTTCTTGTGAAGGAATTACAAGACAAGGTAAATAAGTACAAGTCAATTATAGAACAATTAAAAAGAGAATCTATCGATGTTTCCGAATTTGACAGTAAATTAAAAGAAAAGGAGGTAGCTATAGAACGGAAGATGGCGTATTCATTACAAGCACAAATTGATGAAGAGAAACAAATAATTGATTTAAAGAATAAAGAATTAGAAGTTCTAAAAATAGAATGTGAAAGAATGAAAAGAAATCTCGAAGTATTAGAGGTACAAATAAAAATTAAGGACCAAAAAATAACCGAATTGAACAATCAAATAAAGGGGAAAAAAAACAAAAAAAAGATCTTAGTTTAACTATTTATGTTATTAAATCCTATATATTCATAATTAAAGATTATAATAATACCCATTATAATCAAGTTTTTGTGCAAAATAACCGTATTTAACTTACTATAACCCATAATATATCTATTTTCCATCTATTGGATAATGAATTTACTGATAAATTTTTTTAGAAGAGATCTATATTTAAAACACAGCTCGTTATTAATATTTTAAAGATTTTAAATTGTATAATAAATATGCCAGGATCATATAAACTTAAAATAGTTCTAGGAGGATCACAACAATCTAGAGAAAACACATTTATCAATAGTCTGAGTAATAATGAAAGTCCTATTGGTGTTTCCTTTGATTCAGTTGAATGTTTTGTTAACGATGGAGACCATTTTAAGTTTATTGTTTGGGATTTAAAAGATCGCGAACGTTTTAGGTTCCTTTTCCCGTATTTCTGTCGGGGTGCGTGTGCAGGATTATTGTGTGTTGACTTAACCGACAAAGAATCCTTTTTTGACTTAAATAGATGGATAACTCTTTTTAGAGAGAGTGCTGGGAGAATTCCAATAATCTTAATTGGAACTATAACCGATTTAGGGAAAACTGAAATATCTGATGTCCTAATTAACGAATTCGTTGCTAAAGAAGGCATTGAATATGTTAGGTATACATCAATATTGAATTTAGATGATATGATTGACATAGTCTTTAAAAAGTTAATTCAAGCTTTAATTCCAAACCTTTCAATAGATTACTTTCATATTTCTAAAAAGGAAGACGATGAAGAGTTTAAAATATTAGAAAAATACTTTGATCGATGCCCCATATGCAAAAAAATGAATCATCACAGTACAAATTTGAGAAGGATTTATTCGAATAAGACTAATCCCGATACTATGGGTTTAAGAAAAAATCTGATTAGATTAGTAGATAACATAGATGTAATTAAATTCAGATACCCAAATGAAATAAGTTTTGGTATTCCTTGTTGTGAGTGTTATAAAAAATATTTTAACTAGTCTTATTATTCATCCCATACATCTGAGTTCAATAAATGCTCTATCCTCGTTCGACGCGGTCTAACAAACTTAGTTCGACTTAATTTTCGTTCTAAAAGTAGATTTCTTTTAAGGTTCGTAGAATTTACCATATCAACTTCAATATCACCCTCATCTAAAAAGATATGATTGAAGCTAGGACTGTCATCTGCTCTAACTTTATAAGAAGTAGAAGTACCACAGTAGAGGAATGTGGTTGGTCCGATGACATATGCGTGTGGTACATGCCTATGTCCCATTAACACCAAATCAATTTCAAATAGTTGAGTAAATTCGAGAATTTCGCCTGCATCTCTCACGGTTGTGAATTTTTGTCCTGAAAGAGGTACTGGTATCAAGTGATGGTGAAGTGCCATTATCCTATTTTCGAGGTTTTTGTTTAAGCATCTACCTAAATAGTCAAGTTGTTCATCTCCAATCATTCCTTCGCTCATATCATCCTTTGGTGAGCATATTCCAACAATTAAAGTATCTAATTCATCAATTATTAATCTTGAACGACGAGGACCAATTATTTTCTCGAAGTAGATTAAACCGGTATTTTTTGCATCATGATTCCCCGGTACGATTAAAGTTTTGGTAACTTCCCTAATTCTCTGAATATAAGGAAGAATTGCGTTAAATTGAGAAACTCTCCCTTTATGAACCAAATCTCCAGTACATATAACCACATCTGGCTTATTATCTGTAATGTAACTTATAACATTTTCCATATATTCAGGTACAAATTCGCTACCATAATGTAAGTCAGAAATATGGATAATTTCAACCAAATTTTCTCATCTCTATCTTTTATTAAACCCATTTTTCTATAAGGTTTTTTAATGCATATTAAATTTTAAACTATATTAAAGAGTGTTAATTTAGATTTAGAAAAGTATTACTTACAATCTTCTTCAAAAAAAAATAGCTTTCAGGATGAGTTTAAATGGCATTATTAGGCCTATTTCTTAAAAACATATTGATTCGCTAAAAACATGTTGCATTTTCCTAGATTGTGATATTTTATCTAACAATATTTTATCTTTACAATCTACACACATGTTATCAGCTCTTAACCATCTTGTTTGTCCACATTTAGGACAAGTAAACTCTTGATATATTAACTTAATTATAAATTCACCTTTAGATTCTATTACGTTTTAGGATATTGACTATATCTAAACTAATATGATCTATAATAATGTCAATCGATTTGACGGGTTGACTTTCAATAAAATTCCATTTAAGTTCTAAATTATCTTCCTTTTTTTCTGTTAAGTTATATAATTTTTCTTCAACCATAATTAATCTAGTATTTTCTCCTTTCTCTTTAATAATATAAGATTACTTTTTGTTTTAAGCGATTTCACCATAGTATATAGATTCTATATAGTTAAAATATAAAAGTAGAAGTTAGAAAAACCCGATTTTGCAAGTATTATTTGAAAATATATACACTATAAAATTTTTTAAAAATCTTAAAGAGATTATGAAAAATTTAATTTTGATTTAATTTCTCTTTTATAAAATTAACCAGATCTTTAAGATTTACCTCTTTATCTCCGATAAACACTTGACCATAATCTTCTTTACCACCACCTTTACCGCCATATTTCGAAGCGATATCGATAGCAAAATTTCCCATGTTAAAGACTGATCTTTTCATAAGCCGTTTCCCTACCATTCCAATAATAGTTATCCCTTTCTCATCTTTATTGATAAAAATTGTATTCAGATTTTCAGATTTACCTAGGATTTTCATGCTTAGATTCTTAAGATCATTTTGAGAAAGATTATCAAAGGATTTAACAATCATTTTAGAGTCATTGAATAAGAATGCTGATTTGATAAGATTTTCCATGAATTCCTCGTTAAACAAGTTTTCTATATCTTTTATTTTTGATTTAGCCTCACTCCATTCATTGTATAATTTTTTTACCTTCAGAGGAATGTCTTCTTTTTTTGTGTTAAGAATTCGAGATAATTCCGTTAAGATGTCTAATTCAAATGTATCCTTTGAATTCAAAACCAAGTCATCTTCACTATATTTTCCTGTCTGTATTGCTTTATTTAAATTCTTCCACTTATTTAATAATTCTTTAACTCTACCTATTATTTTGATCTGTGGAACTCCCATTAATTTCCCTAGTTGACTTAAAATGAGAGAATCTTCTGCTTCTAGCTCCTTCGTTGCATCTCCTGCCGTAAAAGTTAATCTCACGATCCCATCCTGAATTTTTTGCGATTTAATTATTTTAATTCTTCCTGCTTCTGAAGTATTATTCAAGTGTGTACCACCACAAGCTTCTACATCTACATTTGGTATCTCAACAATTCTAATATTTTTTCCTGGTACTGCGCCTCCTTGATATATTGTCATCCCGTATTTTCTTTCAGCTTCTGATCGCGGTATAAAAGAAAGTCTCAAATCAATTGCTTTTTTAACTATTTCATTTGCTTTATTTTCTATTTTTAGTAAATTTTCTCTTGAAGTTTGTTCATAAT
>JBHLLM010000088.1:0-9333 GCA_048885575.1 Candidatus Hermodarchaeota archaeon | reverse complement strand
TCTGGACGAATGGGTATAGAACTTGCTAAAGAGGCTTCAGCAAGAGGTGCTGAGGTACTATTAGTAGCAGGCGAATGTATGGTGAAGATTCCAGACTATATAAAAACTATTAATGTTGAATCAGCCGATGACTTTATTAAAACTATTAAAGATGAGCTCTCAGTTTCAAATTACGATATTTTTATATCCGCCGCAGCAATCTCTGATTATAAGCCTATTGATTGCGTTGAGGGGAAAATCTCCTCTGATAAAGTAGATGAATTGAAAGTAAGCATGAAATTAACCCCTAAAATATTGGATGTAGCACGAAGAAAAGATTATAAACTCTTTATAATTGCATTTAAAGCCGAAATGAATGTTTCTCGTTCCGAATTAATTGATCGCGCGTACAATCGTCTTTTAAAATCTGAGGCGAACCTAATCGTGGCTAATGATGTGGGACGTGAGGATATTGGTTTTAATAGTAAGGATAATGAAGTATACATAATTGATAAAGAAAAACACATAACTCATATCGAAAAGGCTACTAAAAGATATGTAGCATCAAAAATCATTGATGTAGCTTTAGAAAAGTATAGAGATAGTCTTAATTAAAACTTTTGCACTTGTCCTTAATATTTTTTTTCATTTAAAGAAAAGATTTAAATACTAATTCAATTTCTGTTCAAAATGATTGAACAAATACATTTTGAAAAATTGATTGAATTGCGTAAAAATTAGATTATTCGTGCAATATTAATTATAATATCTATAAAATTATGTATAATTTATTAAATATCAATTTTGAACAAAAAAAATAGAAAGGTGAAAATGAAATGTCCTCTGATGAAGATGGCAGAATAAAGCAGGGCACGATCGCCCAGTTTATGAGAAAACGCACACAATTAGTGGGTTTTGAGTTTGGGTATTGGAAGCACCAACAATACGTTTCGGAATTCCTAGATAATGCGTTAGATGCGATAGAAGAATTTCAATGGAAAGAGTTAGATGAAGGTGATTCGAGAATTCAATTTTCTCTTGATCAAGAATTGTCTTTAGAGAATTTATCTATTCTTCAAGAAGCAAAAGAAGATGAAGTTGATCAACCTCTAAATAATGAAGCGAAAGTAGTATTAATGCAAGAAATTGATTCAAAACATCCAGTTGAACCTTCTGAATCAGGATCAGTAACTTATAAAGATAAGGAAGAGGAATCTGGAGAAATTATTGATAAAGAGGAACTAGAGGTTGAGGAAGAGGTAAAACGAATTGTTGAAGATATGGACGAAATCCTTAAACCAGTTGAACCAATTGTTGATATTGAACCCCTTGTTATAATTCGATTAAGAGAATTTGAAGCTGCATCTTTTTTGACCTCAGAGTTATCACAAAAGAATGTGATGAGTTATACTTTTGAAATCTTTGATAATGGTATAGGGATGCACAAAGGAGATTTACGGAAATTTGGCAAATATCTAGCTTCTTCAAAAAGCCTTGAATTGAAACAAACTCGTGGTAGCCAAGGGTTCGGTGCTCCAAGCGCATTCAGCGATGCTCAAAACACAACCGGTAAACCCATTGTTGCTGTATCAAAGTCTAAAGATTCTATTTATGCTACGGTTTCAGAATTTTTTACAACCTCAAAAAACGAAAAGAAATACTTGGTTCACCCAACTGAAGTTGATAGTCAATTCCTTCACGGAACTTACATTAAACTAAATTATCTAAATGTAAAATATATTAGGGGTTATGTAGATACATACATTAAAGAAACTGCTCTATTAAATCCCCATATAACAATAATATTTATTGATCCTTCTGGAAAAGAGTGGATTTATAGAAGATTAGTTTCAAGTTTTCCTAAACAACCAAAATATGCAAAACCACATCCATCTTCAACTAATATAGGAGATTTGCAAGATCTCTTGACCAAATCAGAAAATTTAACAATTTCAGCTTTTTTACAAGACAATTTTGTCAGATTGAGCTCAAAAACTGCTAAGGAAATTCTAAATATTGCTGAAAGAAATTTACAAGATAAATTATCCATTTTAATCCTTAACAATGGATTTGTCAACAAATTAGTAAAAACAAATGATGAGATTAATTTTTTTAAGTTTGAAAAAAGAGTTTTTGGGCGTTCAACAAAACCAAGAGATAAATTGATAATTTACAATATTGATTCTGAAGAGGTGAAAAATAGTTATTGGGAGGCTATGGAAAAATATAACCAATATGATAAACACTTAGAAAGATTGAATAAAGAAATTAAAAAACACCAAACACGTATAGAGAAATCTGAAACCAAAAAAGATGAAAAAAAAATAGAGAAAGATATTGAGAAAATAATTAAAGAGATAAATAAAATTTTTAATGAAAGGGAAAAAATTAAAAACGAGCTAGAAAAGATTTTTAGTGTTAATGATGGATTAGTAGAAGCTAAAAAAATAAAAAATAGAACCGATCTTGAAGATTTGGTTAATGAGGTACAAATTTCAAAAGCGAAACCTTCTGAATTAACAAACGAACAATTTAATGCACTCTTTCACGCTTTCAAATCTATTAAGTATATGAATCCTCCAACCGATACAGCGATCCCAGTCGGAGATATCGTTTTAGAAAGCACATTAATCAAGGAAATTGGGCTAAAAATATCCGATAATGTCGATTATTTCGATGATCCTACAGAAAATCTAAAAACTTCCCTAGAAGTCTTAGAAGATAAAATAAAAAAGGATAAAGAAAAACAAAAATTATCGTTGGAGAGCGAAAGTATTGAAGCTGATACTATTGGAATCGAAGATATCAAAACTTTTAACTCAAAAATATTAAACAGTATTGATATTAAAGATCAATTCGTTGAATCAGAACAATTCCAACAGACTATTCAAAAAAAGATATTATCATCTACTGAAGTTCTAAAAGACTCATATCAAGAAGTATTTGAGTTCTTTACAGAAAATTATACTAAAGATGATGATTTCGTCAGCGCAGAAACAAGACCACCAACCTCTGGAAAAGGTTTAGCGTATGTTGTTGAAGCTTCAATGGCTTATTGCAACGATCCCAAAAAACTTGATACGCCAAAACGTTCTAGAGATGTCCTTTCACGTTTTGTGAACAGAACTCCTAAATTAAGAGATAGTGCTGATTGTGCTATTACTAAAGCTGTTCAATCAGTAAATTGGAAAAATTATAAATTAGATACTTACGATAATAATCTTCCCAAAGGGCCAATTAAACTTATAGTAAATGTTTCAGGGCCTTATGTTCATTTAATGTTTAAATCTCAATCGAAGAATGCTTTAGCTGAAGATGAAGATTTACTCAAAGAAATAAAATTTTGTCTTGAAGCAATAGGAAGAAGATTAAGAGTATATCTTAATAGGAAAGCAAATATTAGAAGAAGTGAAAAGAGATCAGGATTTATTGAAAGGTATATTCCAATATTTGTTCAGAGTGCTTATAATATTGTTTCACAGGGTGATGGAAAATACAAAGGCAAAATCTCAGAAAAAGAATTAGAAAAGTTAATGAAAGATGCAATTGGAGTAAAATCTCCTCCAAAAATTGTAGAACATAAACTAAAACCAACGATAAAAGAAGAAGTTGATAAAGATGTATATAAGAAAGTAGAAGTCAAATGGGAAGAAACTGGTGAAAAAGAAGAAATCCTTCCCGAGACAATAGAACCTGACCAAACTGTTTTAACAGAAAAAACTCTTCGTAATTGGACAATTAACGAATTAAGAGAATATTGTATGGAAAACGAGATAGAAATATCATCTAATGTTCGAAAAGATGAGATTATTAATAATATTCTGGATTTTTATAAAAAAGGAAAGCCGGAAAAGGTCACCCCCATTATTAAGGAAGTAAAGATACCTCAAAAGGTTGAATCCGTTAAACCTGGTACTATTGCTGAAAAAAGAAGACAGTTGCAAATTGCTAAAGGTGAAGTGAAACCAGAACCCATCAAGGAGAAAAAAAAAGCAGTACGAGCTCAACCGTTTCAACCTCAGCTCACTCAAACTCAATTACCAATTATTACAACTGATAAAATAACTGAAGCATTATCAGATGAATGGCAGCCAATAACATCTCTAATATTAAAGATGAAAATAAAAGACATGATGGATGCCCGATTTTTGCAAATTAAATTAAAAGAGCTGGAGCGTAAAGGTCTAGTTTTATCTGAATCAAAAATGGGTAAAAAGCAATGGAAATTAAAATAATGTGATTAATATGGTAAGTAAAACGGAAAGTAAAGTATGGGATATTAAGGAAACAAAAAAGCTTTTTCAAGAATACTTGAAGAAGGGTTTAGAAGAAGAAAAAAAACAAATCAAATTACCCGAAGATACTGTGAAAATTGACGATCTTAATAAAAAACAAACCTTAGAACGTATATACAGGTTAGCAGATTCAATTATTGAAAAGATTTACGCTACAGGAAGACCCTCTATTAAATTGCCGTCAAGAACAAGTGCAAATATAATCTGGGATGAGGAAAATGACTTATTGCTTTTAGGTAAGCAAATTATGGAAAAGCAATTTCACTCACTTGCAAGTGTTGCTGATATTACTAGATTAATGAAAGTGCTCGAAAAAGTAAATGAATTACTGCTTAAAGATCTACATGCAACAAAAAGAGAAATATTTTATTCAGCAGTTCAATTATTTGGTGATCAAAAAAATAGCGATAAATGCATTGAAGATGTTGCAACAATGCTTTATACAACTAGAAATTCTACGCATATTGTTGCCTCAGCCAAAGGTTCATGCATTGGACGTCTTAGGATTAGAGACAGGAACGATATTATTGATCTTGAAGGATTAGGGAGTGGAGGATGGACTATTAGTCCCATGCTTGATAATATTGAAATATTAGAATCTGATGCAGAATTTATTTTGGTTTTAGAGAAAGATGCTGCTATGATAAGATTATCAGAATCTAGGTTTTGGCGAAAATATCCTTGTATAATATTAACAGCAAAAGGGGCTGCTGATATCGCTACAAGAATGTTTCTAAGAAGAATTAGTAAGGAACTCAAACTTCCCGTGTTTACACTTGTAGATTCAGATCCTTATGGGCATTATATTCATTCTGTTTATTTACGAGGATCTAAAAGGCTAAGCTATGAATCACCCTTTCTAGCAACACCAGATATTAAACTCTTAGGTGTACTAACTAGGGATTTGGAAAAATATAAAATCCCTAATGACTGTAGAATTCCAATGAATCAAACTGACATTAAAAGAACTAAAGAATTGTTAAACGAAGATTTCGTTAAAAAAAATGGAGCTTGGGAGGCAGATCTTAAATTAGCTCTGAAATTGAAGATAAAAGCAGAAATCCAAGCATTATCCACTTTTGGATTTGAATTCTTGACAGACCAATATATACCTGAAAAGTTATCGACAGGAGATTGGATATAAGGAAGGTGATAAATAAGATGAAAATATTTCATAAAAAAGATGGTGGAATCGTTCAACTAATTAGTAAGGAAAAAATGAAAGATTGGCCAATAGAATTACCTCTTATTTTTATTGAATATATACGTAATAATCAATTAAATAGTTATAACGATCCAAAGTTAAAGAAAGGTATAGAACAATACCTTGATGAAGTCCTTAGAGATGTGGCTATTCCTGGATTAATTAATGTTCTCAATGGCGATAACTTTGAAGAAACAAGTAAAGCCCTTGCTCGAATCGAAGAATTATCTAAAAAGAATATTGAGCTCGTTAAACCAATAAAACCTTATGTTGAAAACTTATTAAAAAAGGAAAA
This sequence comes from Candidatus Hermodarchaeota archaeon, assembly GCA_048885575.1. Taxonomy (GTDB): domain Archaea; phylum Asgardarchaeota; class Lokiarchaeia; order Sigyniarchaeales; family SOKP01; genus SOKP01. Next base: position 3,560 of record JBHLLM010000088.1, on the reverse strand, counting down.
TGAAGAAGTTAATAATCTTAGTAAATCCATTCTAGAAATTTTTAATAAAGCAGAAAGAAGAAAAATGTTAAATGAGAAAAGGAAAGTAATGCAAGAGAAAGAAAAAGAATTTTTAGCTGGCAAAATTAATGGAGAAGAATATGCGAAAGCTAGAAAAGAGTATTTACTATTAAAAGAGTAAGCTGATAAAGTTGACTTGGGAAATAGAGAAAGATAATTTTTATAATTTCATTGTAGAGAATAATGTTGTTGGATTCTTTGACGAAGCATTAACATTAAAATCAGGACGAAAGTCCTATTGGTATGTCAATTGGAGAACCGTTGCTGAAGATGTATTTTTGTTAGATAAAGTTAGCGGTTTTCTTCTTTCATTCGTAAAAAGTTTAAAAATTATACCAGATTGCTTTTATGGAGTCCCAGAGGGCGCAACAAAATTAGGTGTTATAACCCAATATAAATGGGCATTTAATGATAAAGATATAAAACCTGGTAAGTATGTATTATCAATGGGAAGGGGAAAACCGAAAGAACATGGTGCATTAAAAGACAAATATTTTTTAGGTATTCCTAAAGGAAAAGTTATACTCGTTGAAGATACTACGACTACAGGGAGTTCGATTATAAAAGCAATCGATGATTTATCAGATGTTAATGTAAATATTGTGGCAGCTATTGGATTGACAAATAGAAATGAAATAAGAGATGATGGAGATACTGTCGAAGAAGCCATTAAAAAAAAAAAAGTTCAATATTATGCTATGAGCAACGCTTTAGACTTAATCCCAAGATTAAATCCAAATCCAAAAATATCTAAACACATTAAAGAATATTTTAAGAAATACGGAACAAAGGAGATAAAATTATTATAATTTAATTAATGAAAGTTAGTATTAATCATTATTATCTCTCCTTATTAGCCAAAAAGAAATCTCTCCATACCTTTATAAGCTCAAATAGCTTAGAAAATAATATTTTTTCAGAATTAGTTAATTTTCTTTCATCATCTAAAGACAAACTTGTTCTCGCTAATTTTAATAGCTTAAGTAATCTATTATCAATAAGATTTATCGAATATGAACTAAACCGATCTAAATCAAGTTTCGGTTTTTTGTTTTCATTTACTTCTTTTTCAAGCAAAAATCTAAACTCCTTCACTTTATTTAAGAAAAACTTATTATCTCTATATATAAGGCTCTGATCGTCCCGTTCGCTTATAGCATATCTTTGGACATCGGTATTATCACACTTCTCTCTTGAATCAATCTTTAAAATATTATTTTCTATGAATGGGAGCGCTATAAAATAGGGTATTCTATATTTCTTTCCTTTTTCAAATGGTCCGAAAAAATCTCCTAATATAGTAAATCCATTATGATCGCTTGTACATTCAGTGATAATTTCCTCATTTTTAAAAATAAAATTTACTCTATTTAAAGAATCCTCTAATTGGATTTCAATTTCATTCAACTCTCATCACACCATATTTAATAATATTCAATCCTTTTATAAAATAAATAGATGTTAAGCAACAGAAATATAAACATATTAAATAATTAATATTCTAAAAATTATTGTGAATAATTTGATTATAGAACTAATTCTTTTCATAATTTTTATAGTTTTTTTCATAATTGGATTCATTATAATTTATAGGCAAGTTGCTTTAGTTAAAAAAGGGGAATTTAATAATAAAGATCGCCTTCAATGTTTAATTTATGGACTTATCTTTAGTGCTAGTATATTGGTAGTTGTTTCAATGGCATTTATCTTTGCCGTAAAAACTCCCGAATTCTGGCAAGGAAGCTCAATAACTCCTCCAGTCGTTAATCCCCTTTCTTTACTTCTCCCATTTGCCTTTTGTTTGGCATATATCTCTGTTTATCCATTAATTGATTTCTTATTTATTGCTCTAAGCTCCAAATCAGACGAAGGACTTACACCATTTCATAGGTTTATCGGGAATAAAATCATAAATATTACTAAGAGCAAAGTAATTTCTATTAGCTTGGCGTTTCTATTATATTTCTTATTTATACTACCCCCACTGTTTTTATCTTTCGTCGGTTTACCTCTCCTAATGATATGGATATCTTGGTTACTTGTGTATCCACTAATGATTTTAACTTTTTATGGATCTAAAGGTTATATCGCTGGGATTTCTAATGAGTTTTATCACATCCCAGATATTAAAAGGTCTTTTTTTTTAAACTTTGAAGATAGTAAAAGAGGCATGAAACAATTCGTATCAAATCCTAGACCTTATATCTTTTTTGGTTTAATGTTATTCGTTTTTGTTTGGGCATGGATTTCGATGGTTCAGACAATAATTTTCTTTTTTTCTGGGTCTTTAGCATTTACTACAATGACTTCATATTTTGTGTTTGTTACTCTCCTGTTTGGCATAATTGGATATTTCACTCGTTTTTGGGGAAGGAAGATCAAATATAGAGGGATAGATATCTATTTTGCAGCTTATTTAATGGCTGCTATTGGGATTAATGTATTGGTAAACTTTCTAATAGTAAATGCTGACAAACTTACTGAAACATTTAATTTTTGGGTATTCACAGTTAATCTCTCTTCTAATTTCATTATGTTCGCTTGGGCTGCAATTATCGAAGAAATTTGTATGATCAGTTTCACTATGTATTATTTCTTATCAAAAAACAATGAATTCACAAGAAACCTCAAATACTCTAAAATTACTGAATACGGTCAAACTTTTGATGCCATTCCGCTGTTTAACCTAATAAAAAGTTCTGATCTTAAACTGAGTAAGCATGCAGAAAATACACTTCTAATGTTATACGAAAGAATTCCATTAAAATCAGAACTGTCACTAAATGCTTGGCAATTTAAAACTCCTTTATTAGATGGATTATGCGATAATAATCCGAATTCGAGGGAGCTATCCTATAGAATATTAAAAAAGCTAATAACAGATGTTCCAGATGTAGTTTTACCTTGGATTATAGAAACTATTGAATCACCTAATTACGATAAAAGTATACCTATTGCTGAGTCTTTATTGGATGCAGATGAAAACTTCGTTAATAAGATTCCTATTAACATCCTGTATAACCTAGTTTCAGACTCAGAATGGAGAATGAAGCTCATAGGATTAAAAATAATAAAAAGATTGTCTTATAAAGAAAAAGAATTAATGCAAAAATTAGATTTACTGAAATTATTAAACGATCCAAATAATACAATCCAAGTAGAAATTCTTAATCTTTTATCAGAATCTTCATTAGATATCCCTATTGAAATATTTCTAAATAAAATTCATCACACTAATAAGGATATTAGAGCAGCAGCAATAAAAAACATAAAAAATATAAATATTAAAGATATCGACTCTAAGCTTATGAATTCAATAATCTCCTTGATGAACGACACAAATAGTACAGTGCGAGCATCTATTTTTGAAGTAATTTCTAAGATTGGGAATTTTAAAAAATTGTCAATTCCTATTTCTCCTATTTTTGATGGTTTACAAGATTCAGATGAAAGGGTAAGGAAATTTTCTGTATTAGCTCTTGAGAAATACTCTATTGAGG
>JBHLLM010000087.1:0-9406 GCA_048885575.1 Candidatus Hermodarchaeota archaeon | reverse complement strand
TCTTTCTCAGATTTTTTAGTAGTTTCCGTTTTTTTCTTTTTTTTAGCCAAGGTAGATACCCTACAATTAAAGATTTAATAAATAAAATAATCCTCTTGATAAATGATATAAAACATCATAATTTTAATATTTTATTAAAAGAATTCTTCTAATTCTCATAGAACTAAAGATTTAATATTTCAAATTAATTAAAAATATTAACAAAATCAAATATGATATTTCATACAAATAGCTTTTCTAAGTATAAAGTGGTTTAAGATGGTATCCTATAGATTAGTGCTTGGGATTATAATTGGCATTATCTTTAGCTTTTTTACAGTATACTTTTTTAATATGGAAAACATAATTCTCCAATTACAGATTTATCTAGAAACTGATATTTTAAAAGTTATAGTTATACAATTAGGAGCGAATTTTAAATTTGATCTTTTAGCCTTTTTCACCGGTACGCCAAATATAATGGATTTTTTTTCTCCACAACTTCTAGCTAGTATATTTATTGGATTTTTGAGTGGTACAATTTCTAAGGGGCTAAAAAGAGGTCTAATTGCGAGTTCTCTAGTAATTATTATTGATTTTTTAATCTGGATGTTATTAAGTGTCATTTCTGGTGAAGATCTAATGGCTTTATTTCAAGGAGCTCAACTTTCAGGAACAATTGGAGGGATTTTGAGCGCAATTTTAGGCGCCATTGCAGGAGGATTACTCGGGGGGATTATCAGTGGTCCATATGAGGAAGCCTATTAATGTTTTCCGCTTTAATTAAAATTACAGCTATTCATACATTTTATCATTTAGTTAAAATCTTAACTGAATAAATTAACCTTAAAGTTAATAATTAATTTTTAAAATCTAATGGCAAGCGAAGAAATTCTACCTACTAGCGAAATTGCTTTTGAGTTATTGAAAAAATTAAAAGTACCCTATAATGTAAGGCGCCACTCTCTAAAAGTAGTGGATAAGGCATTAGAATTAGCAGAAAAAATAAAGTTAAAAGAGATTGATATGGATTTAATTGAAATTGGTAGTCTTTTACACGATATTGGCAGATCTAAAACTCACGGTTTTAACCACGCCTTAATTGGGGCTAATATAATCAGAGAACGAGGTTTACCAGAAAAACTTGCCAAAATTTGCGAGACTCATATTTTAGGGGGATTAGATAAAGATGACGCAAAGCAGATCGGATTACCAGAGAGAGATTTTTTACCTGTAACCCTTGAAGAAAAAATAATTTGCCTTGCAGATAAATATATAGCTGGAACTAAAGAAGTATCGATTGAACAGAGATTTGAAAAGTGGTTTAACAAATATGGTAAAACTAGGATACTGACTAAAGCTAAAGAACGCATTGAAAGAATTCAGAAAGAATTAGAAGATTTAGCATAAAATTTAAGGCGAAAATCTTTTCTTTAGTTGATTAATAATACCCCCGTGTTCCAGAATAACTGCTAAAAACTCAGGTAGTTTTCTAAAATTGATAGATAAATTTTTAGATTTATTTAATATTAAACCTTTTTCTAATGAGATTTCTACGCGATCTTCCTTTGTAAATTGTTTCTGATCCCATTCTAAGGTAATAGCGGGAATACCGTTATTAATTAGGTTTCTAAAATAAATTCTTGCAAACGATTTGGCGATAATTGCTTTAATTCCTAAAATTTTTAATACATTAACAGCTTCTTCACGTGAACTTCCTGTTCCAAAATTTTCACCAGCTATAATAATATTTCCCTTGTCAACATTTTTAAAAAATTGAGGATCGATGAATTCTAATGTATGCTTTGCCATTTCATTTGAATCCCTTAATGTGAGGGTATGACTGGGTACAATATCATCTGTGCTAATATCATCGCCAAGGATATAAGAATAACCTTTTATAGTATCCATAATCAGATCATCCCCCTTGGATCTTTTATTCTTCCCGTTATTGCTGATGCTGCTACAGTAGCTGGTGATGCAAGATAGATTTCTGAAGAGGGATCTCCCATTCGACCTACAAAATTCCGATTAGTACTACTTATACAAACCTCTTCTGGACCTAAAACTCCAAGGTGTCCCCCAATACATGCTCCACATGTTGAATTAGTTACTACAGCTCCCGCACTTAAAAAGATTTCAATAAGACCTTCTTTCATGGCATTTAAGTATATTTCTTTAGAGGCAGGGGTAACAATCATACGAACTTTGGGACTTACTTTTTTATTTTTTAATATTTTGGCAGCTACTCGTAAATCTTCCATTCTACCGTTAGTACAGGATCCTAGAAATGCTTGGTCTATTTCTATTTCCTCTACTTCTTCAATATTCGCTACATTTCCAGGATTTGAAGGTTTTGCTACTACAGGAGTAATCCTTGATAGATCATAATTGAATTTTTTTACATAATCTGCATCTGCGTCTGGTGAAACGAATTGATATTGTTTAATAGTTCTATTTTCTAACCAGCTTTTCAAAATTGCGTCAGGTATAAAAACTCCAAATTTTGCGCCTGCTTCTACAACCATATTTGCAATAGTCATTCTTGAATCTATACTTAACTGATTAACACCCTCTCCGTGAAATTCTAAAGATTTGTATATAGCCCCTTTAGTGGATATATCTCCAATCAAAGATAAAATAAAATCTTTTGACATTACCCCTTTAGATAAAGTTCCAGATAAATCAATTTTAAACGATTCTGGAACCTTAAACCATATTTTACCGGTAGCGAATACAACAGAAACATCAGTAGCGCCAATTCCTGTTGATAAACAATTAAAAGCACCATAAGTAGTCGTATGGCTATCTGATCCAACAATTAACATTCCAGGTCTTGCAAAACCCATTTCAGGTAAAACTTGATGACATATACCCTTATCCATTCCCATATTATGAATAAAACCATATTCCTCAGCAAAATTTCTACAATCTTGGTGCATTTGGGCTGCCGAAACTGTTGGAGCAGGTACCCAATGATCCAATATAAAAAATATTTTATCTGGATCCCAAACTGTATTTAATCCAAGTTTTTTATATTCTAAGTGAATTCTTCCCCCCAATTGTTCGTGTACCATTATTAAATCAATATCTGCTTCGATGAATTGTCCGGGTGAAATTTCTCTTACCTTAGAATGTGTTTTTAATATTTTTTCTGCGATCGTATGACTCATCCATTATCACTTTTAAGTTCTTGATTTTCACATATAATACTATAATCATTATCAATCAACTTTATCGTTTCTCGAAAAATTTTACAGGCATTAAGCAGAATTTTAGGGTCTACTTTATCAGGAGTATCTCTCAATGTGTGAGCATACAATGTTGCTGCTTCAGTTATAATATCAACTGCATCGTACTTCCTCAAACGAAAAGGAACGGTGTCTGAATGTGCCCCCGTGCTTGCGTGAATCCCTTTCACTTCTAATTTTTCGTTTTCGGAGGCCATTAAAATATATTTACTCAAGAGAGGTGAAACTAATTTGTGTACTCCAACTCCATAGGATTCAACAAATTCAATTCTATTATGTTTATGAGAGTTACATGACACCATATCAAAGTTAATTTGGAATATTCTTCCTTTAGCAAACTGATTTTCATACTCATTAACAAATACTCGTGAACCCATTGTTCCGACTTCTTCTGCAGAAAATTGACAAAACCATAAATTGAAATTCTTTAGGGGATTCTTAACAAAGAAAGAACTTAATTCGAAGACTACTGCCATTCCAGAAGAGTTATCTAAAGCTCCAGGAGATTTATTATGCGTGTTAAGAAAGAGTAGAGAAATATTTGAAAATGAGATTAAAATGATTGATATCCAAGCCCCATAAATGGTAATATAAAAAGAAATATCTAAATTTCCAAAAATGATGATTAAATAAAAAACATAAAATCCACATAAAACTATTCCGCTATACAACCAAATCTTGTATAATATAACTCTCCAAAATGTATTTATAGATTGAGATTTTGAATCTAAGTGCGCGGATATTATAATATCTCCAGCATCTCTCTCGGGCACCTTTTTAGCGGGAATTTTAGTATACACATTGGTAGAAGTAAGAATTTCACCAAAATATTCACTCCAAAATCCTCGGAGTTCAGGGTGTTTTAAACCCTTAATTATTAAATATATAACTACTGCCATAAGAATTACTAAAATAATTGTTAATATAACATGAATATATGAAAATACCAATAAAATTAGATTGAAAACCAGGTTTAAAGTTATTATCAATTTTAATAAAGTTGTAGAATAAAAATCTGAAAAATCAAAAGTTTTCCTAATAATTTGATCTTCGTTAAAACCAATTTCTTTGAATGTTTCAAATACTAGTTTTACCGCTTTTTCTTCACCACTAGTCCCCGCCAACCGGGGGAAACTAAAAGTGGTAACATAATTAGAAAGCCTATTTTGATTAAAAGAAGTCTTGGTTATTGATTTTTTTTTTGCTATTTTCTTTTCCCTCATTTAAGCTATATTCATTTTTTAATGTAAATTCCAAATTGATTTAACTTTTCTTTCACAACTTCTTGGATTTTCTCTTGGACTATTTCGATTACATCATCAGTATTTATTACAAAAAATCCTTCTTTTTTAGCACGGTTAAGATAAACTTGTCTAACTTTCTCTAACATTGAAATTTCTTCGAATTTGTCTAAAACCTTATGAGGTTTCCTTGTTAACGATAATTTAGGATCTATATCTAAAATTATTGTTAGATCGGGTTTACCAGCAAATTTATTTATAGATTCAACCCACTCAACACTGATATTCTTAGATTGGCTCGATTGGTATGCAATCGAAGACTCTATATACCTATCAGATATAACAGTATATCCTTTCTCTAATTTCTTTTTTATATCGTTTTTGAAATGAAGTACTCTATCAGCAGCAAATAACAGAGCATCTGCAGAAGCAGGAATTTTATCATTTTTTAAATATGTCCTTAATAAATTTCCAACATCGCTATTTGATGGTTCCTGGGTTAAATAAATTTTTAAACCTTTCAAACTCAAAAAACCTGCTAGTAGTTTACTATGAGTTGATGTACCTGAACCATCTATACCATCAAGAACAATAAAAATTGATTGTTGCATCGATTTTCTCACTTAAGTATTATTTATTCTTAATTAATAAGTAATTTTCTCATTTTATGATGAAAGTGTACCAGTCCATTTGTAATAATATTTAATAAATATTTTAAATGAGATAATTTATTTCTAAATTGTTATATAGATAAATTAATGATGAGTATGTCTACAGATAATGCTGTAGGGTATTGTCCTTCCTGCAAACAAAACGTATTATTGGTGAGAGAAAGCGTAAACTGGTCGCTAGTAATTCTTTTGATAATTTTTACGGGAGGAATTGGGCTTATTGTATATGCAATCATATATTTTAACAAAGCTCCTAGCCATTGTGTTCATTGTCGTTCACAAATTGCTTTACCCTCAACTAGAAGTGTTCAAACTTCAAATCAAATTCCAATTAACTCACAATTAAAGCGAGAAAGTGAGAAAGGAATATTTGATTCTATAGAAGTTAATAAGACATTAAAACAAAAATTTTGTTCATTTTGCGGTGAACCTTTACACAATAGAGAAGCAAAATTCTGTGCACATTGTGGTTCAAAAGTATAGATCATTAGATCTATTCACTTTAATAATATAACCTACATCTTATGCTAAATAAATCCTTTTTAGGGATAGAATAAACATTGGGCATTTTTTCTTTTCTTAAATTTCGATTTCCGCTTGAAATTATTTCTTGCACCCTAAAATAAATTCTATTATCCTTTACCCATATCTTATCAACAAGAATATTAAGTATCCCGAGGTTTCCTGTACTGTATACTTGAAAGGATGTTAATTTTTCCGTTTTTGAACCCTCTAAATAAGATTCATATAATTTTATATCGAATAAATTGTTAATAAGACCACTAATTTTACCTTTGAATACTTCCAATCTGGAGTACGATTAGTTAAGGGAAAAGCTTTAAACACTACAAATTGGGGTTAAAACTTAGTGAAATATATATTTATTTTTGACTTTATTTTTTTAATATTTTCATAAACTCGTAGAAATAATTATAAGAGTTGTCAAAGTGGTTATCTTCTTTTGAATAATCTAATCCCTGGGAGAAAAATTCGTTGAAACCTTTCACATTTTTTTCTTCAATTATTTTTTTATAGTTATGAAGCAGAGTTTCGAACATTTCCAAAATTTTAAGAAATTCTTGATTTTCAATCTGAATCTCGCCAAACATATCCATTTCTCTTTGAATTATACTCTCAGCAAAAACTTTTTGGAGTAGAAAAGTAGTGCCTGTAAATCGAGTCAATTCGTTTAAGGGTTCATTAGAGCTCCTAAGAAGGTTTAGAAAAAGAATGTTAAACATGTGTGGTACGCCTAGCGTAAGAGCGATTCTTTTATCATGGATGTCTGGTACGGTTTCAGTAATAATTAATCCATCCGATTTGAATAGACTGAGGAATTCACTTGTAATATCTTCGTATTTGTCGGTTCCTCCTACATTTAATACCATCATTACATAATTCTTCATGTTTCTGATTCCTGGGCCAAACATAGGATGCAGAGAAATGCAATTTATAGGAAAATTGTTCTTAATCTCAGTTAAAGCGTTGAAAACATCGTTCTTCAAAGAGGTAATATCAAATATTAACGCATTCCTCTTCAACAACGGCCCGATTCTATGTATCATTTCAGCTGTGGAGGTTATTGGAATTGAGATCATAACGATATCGGCATTTTTAACGCTTTTTTCAAGTGAGAGGTCAAAATTAACCCCTAATTCTGAAGCAGCTTTTTTTAATTTATGTTCATTTCGAGCGTGAAGGGTTACAGCAAATCCATGTTCTTTGAAGTATTTACCAAAAACCTTACCCATGCCCCCTGAACCACCAATAATTGTGATATTTTTTCCTATCATTATTTTTTCTCCAAAAGACTAATAATTTTTTCTTTCATTGTACTTAAATTTGGTTTTGTATTTGTCCACCATTCAAATGATAAAGCTCCCTGATTAATAAACATATCAAGCCCATTCAAAGTTTTGCACCCGATTTCGCTGGCCTCATTTAATAATTGAGTTTTGAGAGGATTATAAATAATGTCGTAAACAAATAAATGATCAGCTAACAGATCCTTGGAAATAGGTGTTCTTTTTATGTCAGGATACATTCCCACTGGAGTTGTGTTTATCAAAAGTTCTACATCATCTATCAATGCAGTTATTGTTTCTTTACTCATATCCTTTCCAGTCGCGGTTACCTTCATTGAGTCATTTAGATCTTTTGCTAATTTGATAGCTCGTTTTTCTGTTCTATTACACACAAATATCTCATCAATTTCATCGGATAACGCAAAACTAATCGCCCTAGCAGCCCCTCCTGCCCCTAATATTAACACTTTTTTACCTTTGACTTGGAATCCCGTGTCAATTAAAGCTTTTTTAGCTCCAAATGCATCAGTATTTCTACCTATCAAGTTTCCATCTACATTTTTAATAGTATTAACAGCACCAATTTTTTCGGCTAATGGGTCAATTTGATCTAAATATTCCATTATTGTTTCCTTATGTGGAATGGTGACATTTATTCCTTTCATATCATGCTTTTTAAATCCTAATACTGCTTTTTTTAAATCTTTAGGTGGAACATCAAAGGCTAAATATATGTAATCAAGAGAAAGTTCTTCAAGTGCAGCATTATGCATAAATGGACTCATACTATGCTCGATTGGATGTCCTATTACACACAGAACCTTAGTACGAGTATTTATATACGGATTTTTTAGCATATTATTACAATAATTATTAAATTTGAAACTATTAATATGTTTAAGAATAAGATTAATTTATAATTATTTAGCTAATAACAGTTAACAAATCAAGGTGGACTTTAAAATATGAAAAAAGCTTCTCTCAGTACGGGAATTTCAACTTTTCCTATGCCTGCTGCGGTTATATCTATCGGTATTGGTGATGAAGCGAATTTAATTACACTTGCATATGTTGGAAAAGTATGTTTAAAACCTCCAATAATAGCAATTTCGATTCAACCAATACGTCATTCTTACAAGTTAATTGAGAAACATGGTGAATTTGTAATTAATTATCCCACACAGGAACAATTAAGAAAAATTGATTATTGTGGGACGCGTTCGGGAAGAGATATAAATAAATGGAAAGAGCTAGAACTAACTAAAGAGCAGGGATCAATAGTTCAAGTCCCTATGGTTAAAGAGTTCCCTTGGAATATGGAATGTAAGGTTATTAAAAGATTAGAATTAGGTTCTCATGTATGTTATCTTGGAGAAGTTGTGGCAACACACTCAGATGAGCAATTTATTTCAAATGGAAAATTAGATCCTGAAAAATTCAACTTTTTCGCCTATATTAATGGAAAATACATAGGATTGGAGAAAAAGGTTTTAGGAACTCATGGTTTTTCATTGTAATATTAAAAATATTATATTTTTTTTTGAGATAATTTGAAAAGAAATTTATGTGATGATCGGTTGACAAAAGAATCTATCGCTTTAATAGGATTTATGGCAACAGGTAAATCTACAATAGGAAAAGCGTTAAAAAATCGATTAGGAAAAGATTATAAATTCATAGAAACCGATCAAATCATCGTTGAGATAGCTGGAAAGTCAATTCCCAAAATTTTTGAGGAAGATGGTGAATTAAGATTCAGAGATTATGAGATTGAAGCTTGTAAGAGAGCGGCTCAGTTCTCAAAATCAATTATATCTTGTGGAGGAGGAGTGGTTTTAAACCAAGCTAACATTGAAGTATTAAAACAAACTTGTTATATAGTTTTATTAAAAGCCAGTCCGGAAGTAATTTATAGAAGAGCTATGAGCGAAGGGAAAGAAAATAGACCTATCATAGACAAAAAAGATCCCTTTAAAGAAATAGAAAAAGTACTGCGTTATAGAGAGTCATTTTATAATTCTTCTGCAGAGTTTATTATCAATACGGCTGATAAGTCAATTGAGATGATCGTGGAGGAAATACTTAAACAAACTAAACTTTTATAAAAGAAAGAAATTAAAGTTTAAATTTTAAATACAGCAAATATTTATAGGGATTTTATCGTAATCATGATTAACAGCGCTTTTGTATGATTATCTATAATTAAATTTATTGGGAATTTAATTCTAATTAGTTTTTGTCTTAGTTTATAATCTTGGCTGTGAATGATGGACTCTGTAAGATAAAGTCCTTTCTTTTGATTATAGGCAGATTTTGACAATACTCTGTTGCATAAAGTTTAAATATTAATGTTGTCTATCTTTAATTGTATACTCTGTGTGGCAAAGTGGAACAGAGTAAGAGAATAAAGGATTAATTCATAAATTAAAAATTAAATGAGTTCAATTTAGGTTAAAAAA
>JBHLLM010000086.1:0-9410 GCA_048885575.1 Candidatus Hermodarchaeota archaeon | reverse complement strand
TCTAGTTGAATAGTTAATTATATACTAAATCGTAGATTGACTTGCTTAATTCTACAATCTCATCCACTTTAAATTGTGCGATTTTTTTTTCTAATTCATTGGGACTACTTATATAATTGTTAAGATAATCCTTTGAAAAATGGCCTATATTCTCTCTTTTTAAAAATAAACTTATCGCATTTATCAAATTCTTATTTTTGTAAGGCATTATTCCAGCGATAAATTTTAAGAAAAATTTTCTTTCTTTTTCATTTAGTAAAAACTGATCAATATCATCTCTAGGTTTAACGACAATTAAAGCTAAATCAATCTTTGGCGTAGGAATAAAGGAAAATCTAGAAATCTTATACTTTTTAAGAGGTTCCATGAATGCATTAAAGCTAACAGTAATTCTAGAGTAATCTTTATATTTATTTTTTGAAAATATTCTCTCCGCTATACTATCTTCAATTATTAAAACAGCGCGAGGAGGATTTTTAATGTAGAAGACTTTTTCGAAAATAGCGCCCGTAATAGAATAAGGAATATTAGATATTACCAGATTGTGCGGCGGAATATCAGCTTTTAAGATATCTTCGTTATATATCATTAAATTTTTAATATTCGAGAATTTTTTACTTAAATATTGAAACAGTTTAAAATCAATTTCATAAGAATAAATTTTGTTGCTATATTTAACTAGTTCTTCTGTTAGAGCACCTAAACCAGATCCAATCTCTAAAATTACATCTTCTTCTGAGATGTTAGATCTAGAGATTACTTTGGAGACGATATTCCTATCAAAAAGAAAATTTTGACCTAATTTATTATTTGGGTTAAATTCCAGTTCTTTTAAAATGAATTGAACTTCTTTTTTATTCATGTCATTCATTCATATTTATGGGTCTTCGAAAATAAGTAATACTTTACGCCTTCACGTTGTAATTCTTTGATTATTCTTAAAGCAACTTGCTTCGCAGGATGAGACATACTAGTCCGGTCGGAAATATCTTGAAAAGTGGTAAATTTCTGCCTATTTCTTGCCTCGATTATTTCCCACATATGTTTCTGACCAACACCGGGTAGTAATTTAAGAGAATGCATTCTTGGAGTTATCGAGGTCGAATTATTAAAGAAATTAATGAACTCTTCTTCATAATTTAGCACCTCATTTTCAAGAATTGGTTGAATTAAAGCTTTTGAAGTGTTTGTCAGATCGTTATAATCGATTTTTTTTAGTACTTCTCCTAATTTATTCTGTTTTAAAAACTCCTCATAAACATTTTTTTCTTGAACTTTAATGTCTGAATCTTTATTACATTTCACTTCATAAAGAACAAAATCTGGAAGAGTAAGTACCTGAGCGATTGGGATTTTGGACCAACTAGGTTTATCTTCTTCGGGATGACCATGCAGTAATATATCTAGAATTATAACTTCTCGAAATTTCTTAATAAATTGTTTCTTTTGTTTTATTTCTCTTCTTTGATATTTGGGTCTTTGAGAAGACCTTCTGTATCGATCCCGATTCCTTTCCATACCAACCAATTTTCTTATTATTTACTTTCCAGATATCCATAATGTTTTATTATTTGAATATTCCTTTATAAACAAGGATTGCTCATTAAAATTTAAAAGAATTCGAATTTATAAATTCTTCGTTGTTTAATACTCTTTGTAAAATATTTGCGATAAAACTTCAATTAAGATGTTTTAAGTTCCTCTATTTGCGCAAGAAGATCTTGTAATTGCTCATCATTTAACGATTTTCCAGCAAAACTTTTTTCTAAGATCATCCTAATTTCTGGGACTGAATGAGGATCGATATTTACAATGTTTATCGCGTATGTTTCTTCGATTTCGTACTTATCAATGAGAAATTTTTGAATTTTTATCGCATCTTTTTCACTCATTTTAGCAAATTTATTTACATAAGCATGAGTAATTTCTTGAAAATGAGATAAACCCTCTTCGCTATCAATTTCTTCTATTTTTGCTTTGACAGCTTCCATAATCTTTTTTACTTCTGGTATAGAAACAGTTTTTTCGTCTAATTTTCGTCCAGACATATAAATCATTACTTTTAAATTAATTTTTGTAACTATTTAGCCGATCCTTTATTAGTTCGTAAATGTTCTCTGCCAATAATTAATAGTTTTTTAGAATTTCCTAATTTAACTTCAACTTCGTAGCATCTTCCTCTCTTACCTTTTATAGTTCCTGTTAATCCATGATATCTCCTATGAGGAAATCCTCGTTTATGTTGAGATGAATCAGTAATCACATCTACTTTATCATCTATTTCATAGTCAATTAAATATTTCTCAATAGAACCAAGTCCTCGATCTCGCACATTTTTTCTATGTATTTGACGAGATTTATTCCTGTAGCCTTTATGTAAAGTCAAATTACTTCCCTATACTATTTTGATTTATTTTTAATAAAAAAATCTAGTTTTGATAATATGTGATACATAATTTATTTATTTTTTGATTTGGTGTCTTTAAGAAGTTAGTTAATATATCTTTATAACATCTAGTTTTTTGCATTCAAGAGGTAAACCAAATATCTCTGCGAAGGAAGGCTTAGTCCTTCCATTATCGCCAGTAATAATTTCTTTAATATATGTCCCACCTTGAGCCTCAATAGTGAATTCAAATAATTTAGGTTTAACGAATTTTCCTTCTATTTGAAAAATGCTTTTTTCTCTAATTTTATCTACACGACGATGAGATACTCTATTAGGTGTTCTTTGTTGAATTTTTTGGTTTTCAAATGTACTCTTTAATTTATTTAGTATAGTTTCAAACTTTTCTTTTGTTATGTTTTCTAATGATGATATCAAGGCTCTATAAACTTTTTTAGTATTTTCTGCGTTAAATTTCAGGTTTTTAACTTGTTCTTTACTACTATAGGTTAAATCCGAAATTTTTACTTTGTTCTTATTTCTTTTGTTTACTTTTTTCTGAATTTTTACTAAGTCTAGACTTCTTATTCTTGGACTTTTTAATTCCAAAATAAAAGACCTACCTTTCCCTAACATTTTCACATCAATGTCTTCTCTTCCAGCACCATGAAACTTTGAACTTTCCGCTTTTGCTTCCTTAACAAACTCTGGACTTATCAATTCTTCCACGCTTGTTTTATATTGTTTCCCTGAGAAATTACAAGATTTACATCCCTTCCCTTTACACACTCTACAATCCCAATGAGTTTGTGGAATTCCTCTAATAAGTTTATTATATTTTCCTTTAATAAAAGTTGACCTTATTACAAGATTTACTTCTGACGATGTGAATCCTAGAGTGTAGATAACGGTAATATCAGGATTTGCGAATTCTGAAGGCTTGGCTATTACAAATGACAATTCCTTTCCAACTTCTCTATTGAAATGATTTTTAAACGACTCTGAATCAAGTAAATTATGATCTGCTTTAAAATTATCTTCTCTATTAATAATCTTCGAATCGAGGGCTGTTCCTACAAGAAAATTACTAAACTCCAGATTAACTAAGCTTCGTGTGGCAATATTTGCATAACTAGAAACATTGCTGAATATATCATTACATAAATAGCATTTTGAAGAAGAAATTAATTCATTATATTTGATTCCTTCTTGGTCTAATACACTTTTAGCTGGATTAAATCTTGCTTTCTCTGCGAGTATTAGTAAATTTGTGATAGCCTCTTCATGATTTCCGTTTTTTGATAAATAAGCTCTGTGATTTTCCATTGTCATTGCTAAAAGAAGAGATTTACCTCTATCATAGTTAGTGGTATCTGTCCCAAGCAATGAAAACATTCTACCTAAACAATGAAGGCAAATATGATATTCTTGGTAAATCTCTAAAACTTTTTCAAAAATAGTCATCCTTTAGTAAAATAATTAGGTATTGCTTTTGTTTTTAATGATCTTATACTAGTTTTAGAAAAAAAAAAGGAGATTTTAGAGAATTGATTATTTTTTTTCCCACTCAAAATCAAGTTTAACGAACTTTTTCGTAAAAAAGTATGCTATAATAAGTATTAAGGAACAAATTGGACCCCATAAAACTAAACCAAGAGAATACGTCAAAGCACCAACTGTAATATTTGGTAATGATAATACTATTCCAATAACCAATGGACCTAAGGCTTGAAATATATTTAAAATTATACTTGGGAACCCATCATATAATCCTGCTTTTAATTCTCCTGAACGTTTCTCTTCATCTTCAGCTATATCCGCTTTATATATATATGGGAAGAGACTCCATCCTGATATAGCAGTTGCTACTATTATAATAAAGATAACTGCGAAAACGATATTCGATGCCAATGGAATTAATCCGATTAAGGACATTGGCAATAGGATTATTGCAAATAGAAACAGTACCAAAAGTGATTTCTTTTTACCTTTCTTTTGAATTCTTTTTCTCCATATGTATATGGAAACGACAAAAGCAATGATTAAGATTAACGCTACGATATAATATTCTAAAGTGCTTAAACCTAATACAGATTCTACGAATGTTAACATCACTGTTGTGATTATCGTCCAAGCCCAACCTGCAAATCCTTGCATAAATATAACTAACATATAATTTTTGTGTTTAACTATTGTTTTCAAATTTTTAAAAAGACTCGATTCCATCTTAAAATGTGGCTCAGTAGGCATTGTAAATACGATAGAGACATATAAAAGGATGACTAATATCCCAAATATCAAAACTGGTATTAATACGCTAAGAGGAATTACATCAGGAGTAATAGATATAACGGTAAATGCGGGTGTTAAGATTAATAGTGTGAAAATAATCATTATCGCGTTTCCAACATAATTCATTGTATTCTGGAATTGAGAAACCTTAGGACGCTCACCCACAGGGAATTGTTCCACCATCCATGCTTGGTAGGGTGTTGTTACAGAATAAGAAGCTCTAAAAACGATATCCCATATTAATAACCATATAAAAAGCGCATTTTTATCGTTCAAATCTGGTAAAAATAAACCAGGCACCAAAAGAAAAATAAAAGAAATTCCAAGTATCGGAGCCAAAATCAAGATATAAGGTTTTCTTCTGCCCCATTTAGTGTACTTTGCATCACTTATCCAACCAAAAAGAAATTGACCAGCAGCAACCGAAAGAAATCCCATTGCTTGAGCAAATCCAACCAGAAATGATGGGACTCCGAAACCAAGATAATAGAGTGCAAATAGGGCGAAACTTTCAATTCCAAGAACGATTGAACTTGAAAATCTTGGTACACTATAATTAAGTTTCCTTAGAGTAGTTGTTTCACTTCTAATTATTCCTTCCGTTTCATTCATTTTATTTCACTACTTTTACTTTTAATTTTTTTTGGAATATAAATTTAAATTAAAATTAGATAAAAATGTATTTAATGTTTTTTGATTTTTTGAACATAGTAGTGAATATTTGATTAATAAAGTGAGAATTGGAAGCTTTAAATAAAATTGCTAGAATTAAGTTAATCTAATCTTCTTCTTCGTCCCATCCTAAATCTTTTAAGACTGACTCAAATGCTTCTGATTCTTTATCTAATACAAATTCAGTATCGTATTCTGAAGCGGTTTCTCCAAAATCTAAATTAAAATCGGGGGGAGGAAGGTCTTCAAGAGAGGGCATTCCTTCCTGTGAAGGTTTTTCTTCTAATGAAGGTTTTTTTTGGACGATTTGAGGTTCCTGAATGCTCTCGTCCTCTTCAATTTCCATGGGTGTGTAATCATCAAGGGGAATAGGAGGAATCTCATCTTCGTAAACTTTAAATTGTGTACCCATGCTTTCATATGTAGCGGTAATTTGAGTAGGAACCTCTTTTTTGCTGATTGTGTGCTCCATTTGTTTTTCGTATTCTAATCCAACCGATTTAGGAATCGAAACAATATTATTTTCATTAGAAGTCTCAATTTCTTCAACATCGACGCCTTCTTTTTCCCAATCGTCTAAAAATCCAAGTAAATCATCTAAAGCAGCCTTGTCTTCTTCGATACTAGGTTTAACTATATCAGTTACTTCTTCTTCCTCTTGTTCTCTCTTTAGTTTAATTCTTTCAGATTCTTCTAAAGAAAGAGTCATATCTGTTATTTCGTCTCCAGAGATTAAGATATTCAACTTTTTGGCTAATTCGCGTAAATATCCTAAATAATACCCTATTCGATATACATTTTTTAAACCTCCAAATACCAGATATTCGTCGTTAATTGCCAATATTATACTATAACCTGAAGTGTTGTGAAGAATAATTTCTGTTAAGGCACCATGAGCAGTTGCTTCACTCAATCTTAATCCTAAATCAATTAATGCAGTACTAGATGCTGATGTTGCATCAGCGTCAAGTTCAGATGAAATGGCAGAAGCTACTTTCATGCCTACCCTAGATAAAACTGCTAAATTTTCTAAATCAGTTCTATCTTCTTCGAATCTTAAAATTTTCATCATATTTTCTTGTATACCTGGCGCAAGGGACGACATATCGAATCAGTTATCTTTTTGGATTAAAAATTAATAAAATCATTAATTTTTATATTCTTTTAATTTATATCATAAAATCTAGATTAATATATTTTATCATAATTCCTTACACAAAATCATATAAATTCTTTTGCGTAGAGGGAGCATTGTTGAATTTGTCGAAGGAATATCCTGACATTTCGGTGATAATTTGCTTAATCTCTTCAACTATGTCATCCGAAGTTAAATTATCTGTATCGATTGTAAATACTTTTTTAGTTTGATACTCTGAAAAAAGAAACTGATTATAATAGGAGAGTATTTCTAACAAATATTTTTTATCATCTTCGTTCCATTCTTTTCTATTTTTATCAATAGAACCTCTTTGAATAATTCTTTTTAATATCGTGTCCGGTTTTGCTGTGAGATATATAATGTAATCTTCTTTCCATTTTACAGACTTATACATATCAAGAATCAGTTTATAGTCTTTCTCTTTAAGATAAAGGCTTTTTGAATATACTAGGACACAAATAGGCGTTCGATCTAAAATGATTACTCTACCATTATACATATTATCAAAATTTGTAATATTTTTATTTCTCCTGATTAATTGCTGAAGAAAGTGAATTTCACTTCGGAACGCAATCTGTTTGTTTTCAGAACCAAAAGGAAAAGGAGGAATTTTTTTGTATCGTTCAGGAAAAAATTTAAATTTACTATTATCTCCTAAATTTTTCTTTAAAAGATTAAATATGGTTGTTTTACCAACTCCATGTGCTCCAGCTATGGACATTATTATGTTATCTTTGCTTCCCTTATTGGTATAATACTTTTTACCCAATATCTCTTTCTCCATGTTGTTTAAATCGTTTCGTATTTAAAAGAACATATATTGCTAATAATACCACTAGAGATATTTGATTTTCCTATTATTAAATTTATATATTAAAGGATAATGAAAATAATCTAAAAATTAGAAATATAAGATTAATATAATTAAGAAAATGTTATAGGCTACATTTGCGATAATCGTACTTAGTAGATTTTTATTAATTTCATAGATGACACCTAGGAATAGAAAAACCATAAAATTAGGAATAAAGAAGTAGATTCCGATAGGAAGCGTAAAGAAGAAGAAAAGAGCCGAATAAATCAGAGCGACTAAAAGAATTGCTGAAGTTTTACCAAGAAAATCTTTATCAAAGCGTGCCTTTAAAGTATTATGTAAAACGCCCCGAAAAGCGATTTCGATTGAGATTACAGATAAACTTATTAGAACCATAAGCAATACGATAAAAATAAAATCTGTATTTTGTAGAAGTAGAGATTCTTCTGCTAAATAAGCGGCTACATCGAAAAAATCGATTCCTGAATTATACATAAAGGTGATTATTATGGACGAAAAATTATCTATTAGTATCAGTCCTACACTCCCAATCGTTCCGAAAATCAAAGCAATCATAAGAGGTTTGTTATTTAACATTAAACCTAGTTTTTGGGATTTATGTTTTTTTGAAATTATATAATAAATGGGATACAACCCAAAAATAACATCAGGAATTTGGCTTAAAAGAATTGTCGTAATGTTCAAATCCACTGAATCTGTTGGTCCTGCTTGTAAGGTTAATAGCATTGTTATTATTAAGCGAATCGTAATATACGCCATTAAGGAGTTGCCGAAAACGCTAATACCCTCCCTAAAATTCCATTCGCTTCGATTTAATATAAACTGTTGTTCTGGAACTAGTTTTTTATTTGTAAAAATATATCCTGTTTTCCTTTGAGGTTTAATATTTTGAGTAGTGCCTTTTTTTTCTGATATTTTTTCTAACTTCGTATCACATAAAGGACATTGCTCTAATATTGAAGAAGTTATTATTGAACCACAACCCGGACATATTCGCGATAATTTATTCGTTTTTTTTGATTCTGGTACTGGTATTTGTTTCTCAAGAATTTCTTCACTTGGCTTTATTTTTAACACTAATTTTCCACATTTAGGATTAGGACAATATGCTGTATTTTCATCAATTGTAGTACCACAATACACGCAAAATTTAGCTATGTTTTGTTTTTCATTCTCTTTCGACATTTTTCTCAATAAATAAGAAATTTTAATCTGTGAAGATTTACTTAGTTAAATATATAAAATTAAAAATTATATATTTTATTGTTATTTTATACAAATGTAATGATATAATGGCTGTTAGTGAATTATTTGTAGATTAACCATTTACTTTACTTCATTTTTCTACTTAGATTTCATTATTCTATCTTTTTTAATTGTTTTAGTTCTTGAATAGAGTTCCATTAGTAGTAAATTATGATAAAAGGAAATCGAATCAAAATAACCTTCTCCTAAATCGGACTGATTAGCGTGTACTAAAGCAAGTTGAGCATTTAAAGCAGATCTAATAAGCAATTCAATTCCCTTATAAATTAAATTAGGACTCCAAGTCCCACGATCAGGATTAGCCCACCAAGTAGTATCTGAACATATACCTCTATCATAGAACCATCTTGCGGTGTTATAATATCTCTCAACCTCCCAATCAGTAGTTAAATCTATATTTTCTAATAAGGACATTAAATTGTTTAAACTCCTCATGATCTTCCAAAATAATGAATGAATGCGATTATCAGGATGATTCCATAAAGGATATGGAATATTTAGCTTCATATCATCATAAGTGGTACTCCAACTCGATTCTTTTGGGATTATTTTTTCTTTATTAATAGGAAAATGCTTAACCAAATTGGAGATGAATTCTATTTGAATCTCTTTATGATCATTAATAAGTTCGAAAGATTTACTTAAAAAAGTCCTTTCAAATTTCTTTATGTGATGACCAAAAGTTTCCGAATCCATTGCAGTTATGGAATATCTATCGTTATTTTTTTCATTTTTTCCTTCCTTAAATGATTGCTCTAATTGTTCAATAAAGTCTTTTACTGTAATGTCGTTAAAGGCAA
>JBHLLM010000085.1:0-9484 GCA_048885575.1 Candidatus Hermodarchaeota archaeon | reverse complement strand
TTTCGAGTAGATGATTTAAACAATTGTATCGATATGATAAATGCCGATGTAATGGCAATTCACCTGAATGCATTGCACGAACTGGTTCAATATAAGGGAAATATATCGTATAAGAATTTTAGAAATAACTTCAAGAACATTCGAGAAAGTACTGAAATACCTTTCCTCGCAAAAGAAGTAGGTAGTGGATTAAATAAAGAAGTCGCCTTAATGCTTGATGATTTAGGTTTTGATGGATTCGATGTAGGAGGAGCAGGTGGTACCAGTTTTGCTGCGATAGAATCAAAACGCAATAATTTTGATAACGACAAATATTCTCGAAACCCCGCAGAGGTATTTAGGGAATGGGGAATTCCCACACCTGTTAGTATAGTGCATGTTCGTTCGGTTTCTCAAAAACTAATTATTGCAACTGGGGGATTAAAAACTGGAATTGATATTGCTAAATCCATTGTACTCGGTGCTGATATTGGAGGGTTTGCATATAAATTTCTAAAATCCTCATGGCACGATAGAAAAGACAACACGATATCAAATACACTAAGAGAGATAAGAACGCTGAAAAATGAATTACGCTCAACTTTATGGCTAATGAATTTAAATAATTTGAGTGAATTGAATAATAAGCGAGAAAAATGTGTTATTCTTGGTGATTTATACTTCTGGTTGAATCAATAGTTATCTTAATTTGATTAATTTACTTATCTCCCCATCGCTTGATTCCACTATCTATACCCATGTGATCAAGTATTCTCCCTACAAAATATTCATTTAAATCTTTGATACTCTTAGGTTTTATGTAATAAGATGGAATTGGTGGAGCTATAAGAACTCCTAATCTTGATAATTTTAACATATTTTCTAAGTGAATTGCACTGAATGGACTTTCTCTTACAACTAAGATGAGCTTTCTACTTTCCTTTATTATAACATCTGCCGCTCTGGTGATCAAATTATCCGTATAACCATTAGCTATGGCTGCTAATGTCTTCATAGAGCATGGAATAATTACCATGATGTTATTTTTGTAAGAACCGCTAGCAGGTCCAGCAGTCAGATCATCGACTTCATAATACTTATCAGATAATTCAATTATATCAGTTACATCATATTTAGTTTCAATATTAATGATTTTCTTAGCTACTTCTGTGATTATTAATTCAGTAGGCTCTCCATGTTCTTTCAACTGTTTTAATAAAGTTACAGCTAAATCAACACCACTAGCACCAGTAATTGCAACAAGGACCAAACTTTTTCACCCCAAATAATGAGTATTTATATATTTTTTAGAATTTTCTTTCTAATACAAATTTGAGTAAATTTTCAAAAAATTCTATTTCTGAATCGTTTAAAACTGGTTTTAATTTTTCAAGCGATTCGCTAGCTTCATCATAATATTTTGTTGCGAGTTTCTTGCAGGTGTTAGCTACATCCGCTTCCATGAATAAATCTTTCACTTTTTGGACTTCTTTGCTACTTATTTCTGGCTTAGAAATTAAATTTATTAAAACATCTCTCTTTTCTATATCTAACTTGTTCATGGCTTCAATTAACAAACAAGTGCGTTTTCCTTCGCGTATATCTCCATCTGTTGGTTTTCCAGTTACTTTTTCGTCTCCAAAAGATCCTAAGATATCATCAATTATTTGAAAAATTATCCCTAAATTAATCCCATATGTTGACAATAGAGGTATGTATTTTTCTTCAACTTGTGCGTAGCTACCTCCAATTAGAAGCGATTTCTCTATAAGTGCTCCAGTTTTAAGAGAAACCATTTGGATATACTCATCAATCGATAAACTATTTTTATTAACCATATCGATTTCTATTAAAACACCATGAATTACTTCAGTAAAAGCTTGTCTGTAATATCGTATTGAATTGAGGTTCAAATCTTTTGAAAAGTATTGGTTAAAGTATGCATCAGCACCCATAATAAAAGTTGTATCTCCTCCTATGATGCCTATACTGCTCCCAAAATCTGAAGCATCTATTTTTTCGAATTGATTTTTTAAGTAGTATTGCTGAAACCTGTAATGAAAGGCTGGATTTCCGCGCCTAAAATCATCCTTATCAATTATATCGTCATGAATCAATGTTGCATTATGTAAAAACTCAATTCCAACACTAGGACGAACAATTTCATCTGCCATCTTATTAGTGAACCCATTATATGCTGCAATAGTAAGCAGCGGTCTTATTCTCTTCCCACCAACTAAGATATAATCTTTTATTTCTGAATAATAATCTTTAAGAAAATTATTTTTCATACTGTTTATTCTTTCGTCAAGGATAGAAGCAATCTCGGAATTAATTTTGGGAACATACAATTTTGAATATGGTATAAATTTAATGCGGATTCACCTAATCTAATAATTTGTTCATAATTATTTGTGAGCTACGGTATGTCTCCCACAGTTTTAAGAATTTTTTTAGGGTTTCATCGTTTTCAAAGATCTTATTTCTCGCAATCCGTTTTGCTTTCAAGATTTTAAGAAAACTACGATCCAATAATTTTTCATAGGTAGTCCCTAATTTATCAAGTTTATCCCTTTTCTCGCAAGTTTTTATGGATTCAATTGCAATTTTACCTGACATCATAGCATAAGGGATACCTTTTCCTGAAATTGGATCAACTATTCCACCAGCATCTCCTACTGCAAAAACATTATCCTCATAAAGCTTAGGTCTCAATCCCACAGGGATAAGATGAGGTTTAAAGATTTCTAATGTTGAATTTCTTAGTGCTTGTTTAACAGAAGGAAGCGAGGTAAATTTTTTAAATTCCTCTCGAGAATTCTTAATTAAATTTACCTGATTACCCCACCCTACCGTAATTGTTTCTGCTTTAGGGAACAACCAAGCATAACCGACAGTAATTAGATTTTTAATACCAAAATAAAGGTGAACTGCGTCTGAGCCTAAATGTTCATCGATACTAGAGTTGGATGTCTTTCTCTCTTCCGTGATTGTCAGTATAATGTTTTCACTAGCGAAAAATGGCCACTTTAATAATTTTAAAGTATACGAATTTACTCCATCAGCAGCGATTACATATTTAGCTGTGTATTTATCTTGAGGAGTGGTTATATGATATGTTCCATTTTGTTTTTCTAAATTAATCATTGGTTCTTTTTCATGTAGAAGCGATCCACTCTCAACTGCCATATCAGTCAAATATTTATCAAAAGTACTTCTCCATACTACTCCACCCTTACCTTTTTTACTAAAAGTTTCTCCATCGACATGGTGTAATTCTAAAGATTCAATAACCCTGCTAATTTTTTCCTCAGGATAATCAATTTCTTCTACTAGCTCCCAAGCTATCGCACCACCACATGCTTTATATCTGCCTTTATCGCCAAGCACTTCTTTTTCAAGGATACATGAAGAATAACCATTTTCAGCTGCATTTTTTGCTGCAAATGATCCTCCGGGACCTGCTCCAATAATGATAATATCAAAATTTTTCATAATTTCTCAAAGTTCAAACATCAATGTTTCTTGTAGTAAAGATAAGCTAGAATAAAAACCGTTTCACATAATCAATAATATTAATTATATAATACATAAAATTAGATTTCAAGAGAGAAGTAATTCTAATGTTAACAAAATTTAACCATTTATCTACAACTGAGTAAAATTGTTGGTCTGTTGAGACAAATTCTCTAAGAAATATTCCATTTCTGATTGTCTTTTTTCACATATTTTCTTAGCTTCCGTAGTAACTAACTTTGGTGGTAAGTCATTGTAGAATTTTTGAATAAGTTTAACCGCACTATTTAAATCGGCAGTCCAATCTTCTTTTCCTACTGTTGCTAATAATCTTGTAATCCCAATAATTCCCAAAAAATCTAAAGTGTCAGCGTCATGAAATATTTTAGATTCAATGTACTCAGATGGTTTTGAATAAAACATGTGGCCTTTTATTATGTCTTTGACAAGAGGTATTTTTTCTCTCGGAAAATCTATAGATAATAGAATTTCTTCAGATTCCTTTACAGCAATACTAGAATGGTCTTCTCCTTTTTTACTATAGGGCTCAAACGCTCCAATATCGTGTAAATAAGCTGCTGCTAGCAAAGAATCATCATCATAATCAACACCTTGCAGACTCGCTAGTTTTTTAGATAATTCATATATTCTTTTAAAATGCGATTTGCCCCATGCTGGATGGTCAAATTTATTTGCAAATTCAATAAGTTTTGATTTCCACATATTACAACACTTATATGCTTAATTCTACATTCTTATTCTAATTGTTGCGATTACATGAGGCTCTAATTTGAGTGAGAGAGAATTCTTTTCCACCGATGTAATGTAAGCTTTAATCTTATCTTGAGGTATCTCTTCTAAGAAATTTACAATCTGAGCATCTCGTATTTCAATGTAATCACAAAATCTTAGCAATGATTCTTGAGGTTTTGATGAGATGTTATAACACCTAACAATTAGATCATTCCTCTCTTCAGATTTCTTTAACACACTAAGAATAATATTTGAATTATCAATTTCAAGGAAACTTAATTCTTCAGGTAAATATGAATCAGACGGGTATCGTTTAGTATCAATAAATGCTGATAGAATCCCAAAAGGCGATAGAACTACATTATCTGCTGCTCTTGAGGGAGATCTGACCATAGATGGAACTATAACTTTAAGAGGATTATTAAACTCTTTTCCTTTTACATGAATTTGACTTGCAAGCCAATCATTCTTATTATCTTCAATCGACAGAGCCAACTCAAATACATGCTTTCCAAGACATTGAGCTTCAGGCGTATGTAAATCAGGTCCTGCGGGCATCCTTCTTGATGCAAAGTCAGTTCTTTGCAACCATTCTATACAACGTAACAATGTAATTGCTAGAGATACGGTTCCATCTTCGTTTGAAATCGCTTCATACTCGGGTAATCCCTTGTTCATCACGGAAAAAGTTCGTTGCTCGTCACTGACAGATATAAAATCTTTTTGATGATTTGTAGGCAAAGGCTTCTGAGTCCATTTATCTGTTATTGGTAAATCGATATCTCGAGGAATGACATAGAAATGCCCATCGCAATTAACTGAATGTGTTTTAATTTTTGTAGGAAAAACAGCTCGAATTCTGTGGTCTTTACTAGTATTATCGATCTCTATTTTAAAATCAATCCGTTTTATTTCCTTATACAGAGTAATGGTCACATCAACCAGGTTGGAAATTAGATATCCCTCTCTAGAGTATCTATCTTCAGTAAGAGACGCGGGTAAATTGAGATTTGCGCGTAATTTAATAGACTTTTGAGTAATACCATCTATCACCGGGATAATCTCGAGAACATTCAAGTCCTCTGAAGTGAATTTTATGTCTTTCTGGTTCTCAAAAGGTCCAGAAAAGTCGTATTCGTCACCCCAATCTCCTACATCTTCAAATGAGCAAGTTTTTTCATATAAAATCCCACTTGATTTATCTAGAATGTTAATCTGTCCTTTGAGGCTTATATCTACTCGGTAGTACTTATTTTCAAGGAAATTTTTACCCAATTTTAACATGTTATCTTTAAAAGCATTTTCTGGAGGAACTTCACCAGCAACAATGTAATAACAATTGTAACCACAAGCAGGAACATCCGCTAAAAATGAGCACTTATAATTGATTGAATTAACCAATTGATATCTTGATTCTCCCTTTAGTTGAGCGTATTGATAAGGAATATCATTTCCTTCTTTATCAATAATTCTAAAATTTCCTGGTTTTTTAAAACCGAATTTTTTACTATTAGATAATAAGTCAAAATTAACAACATCTCTTCGTTTCCATGGAAGCGGATTGAAGACAATTAACAAAAACTTTTTATCATCTTCTTGAGTTCTCAATAGCTCTTGCAAGTATAATATTGAGTTTTTGAGAACTTCATTTCCTATTTGCTCGGACCAATCAAATCTGGTTTTCATTTCATCATGGACTGGATCAATAGAACATCCACAAATCGAGTCATGCGGATGGTTTTTAATTAACCATTTTAATCCTGTTGTTATGTATCCTCGAGGGTACTTAAATTTCTTATGTTTATCGAGAGCCCAAGTTATTGTTGCTAATGGTTCAGCGTATTTTTCATATAAATACTCAATTGCGGTATTTCTCTGTTTAATCCACATTCGAGCTGAAAGAACACCAGAAAGCAGATTAGCATATTTACCTCCTCTTAATTCTCCTTGAAAAGTTTTTAATTTCGGTTTTGCACTAAGAACTTTATTTACATAATATTCAAAATCATTTTGTTCTAGTAATACCTCGGGATGCCTTTCATTCCATTGATGTACGATTTCGGGAATTTCAGGTTTAGCTTCGTGATGATCTTCACCGCTGTTTAAAAGAACATAAGGTGTTGCTGTGTGTTTTTCGAATTTAGACACAACTCTCTTAATTTTATTGAGGGCTAATTTATATATACCGTCTTTTGTTGAAGTTTTCAAGTCAGCTACGGAACCATATCCGAACCTTAAAAAAATGGCGAGAATTGAATTAGACACTCCAGGGGAATTCCAATTAAACTCAATATTCAAATCCAAATCTTCAAATTCATTACCAAAACCTCGCATGAAAAAAACAGAAGGAATTTCAAAACCTTTGAGAATTTGAGGAAGTTGGGCAATAAACCCAAAAGGATCGGGAATATATCCCGCTTTCATTACCCTTCCAAATTTCTTTGCTATATTATGACCAATAAGCAAGTTTCTAATTAAAGACTCACCGCTTACTAGAAATACATCCGGTAAAACATACATAGGACCAATTGAAAGTCTTTTTTCTTTTACATACTTCTTAATTTCTTCCTCTGATTCTGGTCGAACTTCAAGATAATCTTCTATAGGGATTGTCTGTCCATCAAGCGTAAAATTAGCATAATTAGGATTGCTTCTCAAAATTTCTAGAAGTTTATCCATTAAAAGAACTAATTTAGCGCGAAATTCTTGAAAAGTCAGGTACCATTCTCGGTCCCAGTGTGTTTCTGGGACTATAATAATGTGATTAGCTTTCATTTTAAAATCAATAATTCATATTAATTTAGCTTTGCAATTATAAACAAAAAGGTATGAAGTTTTTAATTTTTTTTTAAATTCAGTTTTAATTAAGAATAATCTAAGACTGATTTTCCAACAACGCTGTAATGAGGTTTTTCTCCTAATAAATGTAAAAGCGTAGGAACCATATCTGTAGTTTTGCAATATGAAAGTTCCAATTTAGGGATGTTTGGAGATCCACCAATTATAAATGGTACTGTCATGGACTTCTTAAGTCCTATATCGTGGGAATATGGATAGTTTGACACAGTTTTTCCGTGCTCATATCCAAATCCATATTCACCAAGTGTAGAGGTTACAATATCGCATGATCGGGGGTTTTTAAAATAGCGTGGAACTTGATCTACAATCATTGGGAAATCTAATTGATTAGTTACTTTAAGCCACTCATCAATACTATGACCTTTATTATCTAAAAGATAAGCTGATTCCTCGTGTTCACTATATTTATAAAAATCTTTTGAATCAGGGATATATTTTGTCTTTTGATTTATTCCATGACCCTCATATTCGATTATATCTTTTAACTTTTTTCCGGTCTTTTCTTCTCGATGTTCAAGATAAATGACACCCTTATAGGGCGTATTACTATCATCTCGATAATACATCAATTTTACACCAGGAAGTTTCCATAAAGTCTCAAATAAATTCAATTTTTTACTCCCTAGACTACTGGGCACAAATTCTTTTAGTTGATTATAAGTTGGATGGTGATGCCAATCTTTACCTCTGAAATTAAAGAATCCAACGGATCCTATTGCAGCGTCGAAATCTCCCGCTCCTTTTCGTGGTAGATATTGATTTAATCCTTTTTCTTCAAAAAAGGGTTCAATGTCATACATTTTTTCAGCTTTAAAATTACCATGGTCAGAAATTATTCCAATTGCAGTGGAATCGAAATATCCAGTATTTTTTAAAGTCTCAATAAGAGATCCAATATATTTATCGCATTTAATTAGCTCTGTAATATACTCTGGATGGTCAAATCCCTTATGATGCATTAAATCGTCTGTTTTAGGAATATATGCAACTGTTACTCTTGGTACTTCTTTATTTGAAAAGATTTTTTTAGGATCTTTATATATATCTTCAACACCTTTTAATATCGATTGAGTGGTGTATTCTATTGTGGGAATCAATACCGATCCTCTATTAAAAAGGTTCAAAGAGCTTAGAAAATTTCCATCTCCTGCTTGTTCAAAAATAGTCTGGCAATTTGGCCCTAAATCACTATTGAATTTTAGTATATGGCTTCCCTTTCCCCCATGTCGGATAATCGGAAATTTTTTTCCCTCTGATGGAGGGTCGGTTCTTCCAACCCAATGGTACATTGGTATACCACTTCCTTCTATAGGATAGTATCCCGAATAGGATCCAATAACTATGTTAGTATAACAAGGATATGTAATACTTGGATAAGATGTGATACAATTCTGACAGCTTACTCCTTGTTCTGCAACTTGGGCTATATTTGGCAGTTTTCCTTTACTTATTAGATCAAATAAATGAGATGCCCTAACATCATCAATTAATATTAATATTACTTGATCTACTAAACTACTTCGGCTCATGTTTACCTCAAGAATAATTATTTAGTATTTAAATTCGTATTAAAATTTGAACTTTGTTTAGTTGTTTTAAAACCCTTGCGTTAAAGCTTAATATCGAAAAGTTTTTGATGAATATAATATTTAATTAGACAAATGAGTGAAGTAGTGGAAAAAAATTTCGTAGTGGGAATCTTAGGGGACAACTTTGATATTAACAATCTAATAGGACAAGCCCTAGGAACTCCAGGAACAAGATCAGACATTCTTTTTTACAATCGGTTAGATAGCAGCTTAAATCAGGTTTTTTGTGGGCTAACCCCTCTTGACTACCCTGAAAAAATTAAGCCGCTTTTACAGACATTAGTTATTTCTAACATTCACATTCTCGTAATTGACCTAAATATGGGATTGAACGCTTCAATTGGAGAAATTTTAGTTGCTATGGACTTATTTTATCAACTATATAAAACTACCGCTTTAATTGTAATAGCAGGAATTAATTCCAATAACGAATGGAAATTGAGTGAAACTAGAACGAAAATTAAAAAGATTTTAGCAAGTACAAGTTTGAAAAATTCAGCTATCTTTGAACTTAAAACTAAAGAAGATTACGATAATTTAAAGAAGGAAATTATACAACATGGCGTTAAACTCTTAGAAAATGGCGCTCCTAAAGATAAACATACAGAGATCCTTATCGATCATGTTTTTCCCGTGAAAGGTATAGGTACCGTGATTCTAGGCATAGTAAAACAAGGGAAGGTTGAAAGTGGCCAATTGTTAGAAATTATAGGTTATGAATCAGCAGTAAAGAAAGTTATAATTAGAAGTATCCAAAAGCATGATAGAAACTTTAAAGTTGCATATGA
>JBHLLM010000084.1:0-9496 GCA_048885575.1 Candidatus Hermodarchaeota archaeon | reverse complement strand
AATATAGCAAACTTGAGATTAATAGGAATCATGTAGCAGATTCTATTAAGTTAAAGAAGTTAAAGTATGGATTGAATATTATAGAATGGTTATTGCCCCAAATTAAAAATCCCGTTTATATTGTCAATTCAAAAATCGATACAGTTAGCCTAAAATATCTAACATTAGAAATGTTTAAGAAAAAGATTTTAAAGAGCTAACTTCTAAATTTTATAGTCTTCCAATCCATTTTTAGTAATTTTGTACAGTATTTTTTTTTCGGGTAAGAGATGAGAGTTTAATAAATGAATATAACTCATATCTTTTTCTTTATAACTTAAATATAAAAACTCAGAAAAAAAATGATTCAAATACTGCATACCTACAGGGATCTCCTTTATAAGAGCATTTTCATCAAAATTAGGAGCAACTTGTGCCGTTAAAATAGTGATTAAATTGTATTTCCGGGTTAACTCATTAATTTTTTCTAAAATTTTTAAAAATGTTGTTTTAGCTTTAAAAAATGAAATTTCTTTTTCACCACGCTCAAATCTATAATAGTTATTAATAGAATCAACAATTAGCATTTTATAATTATTTTTTTCAATTATCTCTTCAACTTCATTCAATTGTAATAAAAAAGCAGTATTACTCATAATTTTCGAAACTAAAATGTTTTTTAATACTTTTTCGCCATCGAGATTATTAGTACCTGCCAATTCTCTTATTCTTTCAGGACGAAAAGTGTTTTCTGTGTCTAAATAAATCAATTTTTGAGATTTACGGAAAGCTAGTACTGATAATTGATGACACAATTGAGTCTTTCCTGTTTTGTTTGCTCCAAAAACCACATATGCTTTTCTCGATTGAAATCCACCCCCAATAACATTATTGAAATTTTTTGAATTAGTTGAAATTTGATTTTTATCTAAATCTATTTTTTCAATCTCACTTATAATATAATTCTTTTCTAAGAAAAGGGATTTTTTCGATTTAACCATTATTAATTTCATCTAAAATATTTAATAGTATGAGTTAAAAAAATACAATTTTATAATAATTTACAATATTAACAAAAATTAAATCGTAAAATTAATTTGTGATTAAACATTAAATATTACTTATATTAATTTTAAGATTTCGCTTTTATAAATCTACATATAAATTAAGTTTCATCCTTTTAAAATGGCAAAAAAAAAGAAAGAAGTATGTCCCTTTTGTGGTAATAGTTTTGCATATCTTAGTCGCCATAAGTGTAAAGTTAAAGAGAGAGTTGAGGGTCCAGAAGAAGGCGAAAAATCTGATGTGGAAAGAAGATTGGAAAGAATAGAAGAAAGAAAACGAGAAGGTGTACGTGGTTTAAAGAAAGACGAACAGATGGTTTTCAAACATATAATGCAAATAAAAGATATTTATTTCAACGATTTATTAAAAATTACAAATAAAGAACAAGTAGAACTTGACAAAATTTTAGATACATTAGTCTTACAATCTAAAATTAAAGTAACACGGGAGTTAATAGAAGCTTCATGGACAAAACATATTACTTTAATTGAGACTTTTGATGTAAAAGTAAAAGAGCTTAAATTTGATAAAAAAAAAAAACGATTTCATATTAGATATTTTCTCTCACCAACCATGTTTAATTTGTCCATTTGCTAGTAAATGTAATAACACAAATCTTGATCAATTTAACCCAACACACTGTCCATGGTTATCCGATTGGATAAAATTATCTTTGGAAGGAAAAACTTATGACATAAATTTTGAAGGAGCTAATGAATAAATTAAATCAACTATTTTTTCTTTAACCCAATTAAGTAGATTTCATTGCTCTTCTTATTTGATGATTTTGGTTTTAAACTCTTAACAATCATAAAACTACGCTTCATTTTTGAATAGAAATCATCAAAATCAGCTCCTTGAAATATTTTTATTACGAAGTTACCTTTCAATTTAAGGAATTTAGTATGATCAAGAATCTTGAAGCAGAGTTTAGTTTGTCTTGATTGATCACTAAATTTATTTCCTGATTTGTTAATGCTTGCATCAGATAGAATAAGATCAAGTTTTTCTCCATCGAAATATCTGCTTACTTCAATAGGAAACTCAGGTGAGGTAAAATCCATTTTAAGGATTTTTAGGTTTTCAATGGGGGTTAATCTCTTGATATCTACGCCCATAATTTTATAATGATCTCGGTGGTAGTATTTATCGTAATATTTATTCAAATTTAATTCTGCATAGCTTTTAGCCACTTGTAACCATGAACCTGGAGCACTACCTAAATCTAGGATATAATAAGCTCTTTTAAAAATGTCATACCTGTTTTGAATATCGTGTAATTTAAAGGCGGATCGAGCTCGATACCCTTCACGTTTAGCTTGCTTATAAGCCGGATCTTTTTTATGTTCTTCTGCATCCTTTGACATGGTCTTTTAACTAATTTTAGGTATCATTTTGTTTTAGGATTTTTTTTAATTCGTCAATATTCATATCAGTTTTAATAGAGATAAAATCAAAGTGGGTCCTTGAAGCTTTATAACCTTTTTCCTTAATTAACTTAATTATGTCTTCAAGTTTTGGGATAGATGTAAGTTTTAATTGCTGGGATATTTTATGAATGTTATAATATGAAATAGGCATATCTATTTCATCAAGTGCGAATCTGAGGATTTTTCTTATTCGATTTTTATTCTTAAAATTGAAATTCTCATTTAAAAGGCTTAAGTCTTCTAAATATGATTTTTGATGCAATTCACCAACCCATAAAGGTCCAGAATACGATAAATGTTTTTTACTTAAACATAACGGACAAATTTTAGGAAGTTTTAAAAGATTATCAATAATAGATGAACGATTCCCACAAGATTTACAATGAATAATATATCCATAACTTTTTGGTAAATCTTTTACAATCTGTGATTTTCCTCTGAAACTAATTACGAAAATTCTTATGAAATGGTTAGAATAAAATGTTAGAAGCGGAATTATGCCTAAATTGTTTACATTTGCAATTTTTGAGACAAAAGAGATTAATATTCGCGCCCCAATTTCCTTACAATATTCTGTATGAAGCGGTTTAGCCATATATTTTCTAATACAAGCCTTTGGTTTAATTCCAAATAACACTGCTGTGTCTGTTGCTGTTATACATAGCAATCCTTTATCTTTTTTAACTGCTTTAAAGGCAGAATCAATATATAAGTTTGGAGTACCGAAAGGATCGATTGAAATTACATCTGGTGATGCAGAACTTCGAGAAATTTCAGAAAATAATAGGTTAGCGTCTTTATTTAAAACTTCTACTTGACTTGGTTCAATTTCATTTAATTCTAAATTATTTTTAATTAGCTCAACCGCAACGGGATTTATATCGTTTAAATATATTTTTTCTACATTTTTTGTATTTTTTAACAATCTTATTGAACCAATACCAGATGCCGCCATTGAATCTACTACGGTTAAGGATTCTTGGTCATTGATTTTACTGTATGCTATATATGCTAAGATAGAGATATCTCTGTTTATCTCCATTCTTTTGTTGTAAAAAACATTCATAGATTTAGTGGGTATGGTATTGTAATCTGTCTCATGTAATAAGAATTTCACAGATCCTTCTTGCTTTGTAACATACTTATTGATACCAAATTCTTGATTATCGCTTTTCATATTTACTTAAACTTTTTAACTTGTTTACTTAGGTTATTGAGAAAAAAAGGTTTACTGGCTTTTCGCTACCAATTAAACCACCAGAGGTTCTCGCATGAATATCATTAACATTATTTACGGTTAAAGGTTCAATTGATTCCATTTCTTTTACCTCGTCGATATTTTCGGAGCTATTAATAATTAAAAATACGCCCTTCAAAGTTTTAATGATAAAAGCTAAAGGAAGCCATTCATAATAGATGCGTATTTTTGGTTTTGGTGAAGAAAAATATGAATATATACCACCATAAGTTATTATTGCATGCAGATCCCCAACAAAACTTCCACTATAGCGATCTTTAAAATTTCGATTAATAAGTGCCTGTTCATAAGCTTTACATCTATTAGACCAATTTGTTGAGTCTCCTCCAAGACACCTTATACCGCCTTCCATATTATTTGGTAATTGTTTTAACTCTTGATAAATGTAATGATAGAAAGTCATACTATATGGGGAGGTATCTAAAATGAATTCTGCTACTTTCTCGTTAAAAGCTAAAACTAAGTTAGTGTAAATTCCGTAAAGAACATAGAAACTACAAATAATAACCCCCTTCTCATTATATATCCCTACTATCGTTCCTACGGTTCTATTAACTATGACATTGGATGAGCCATCTACAGGATCGATTGTAATTCCAAACTTCCCACTAGCTAAAACAGGTTCAGCTTCCTCAGAAGCGACGAATAAGTAATTGACATCACTTTCTTGAAGTGCTTTTAGGATAATGCTATGAGTTAATATATCTTCATGAATTTGATATTCCCCATAAAGATTTATAGTCTTTGATTCTACACTCCCAATTTCCATTCTTTGTTCGATCTCTCGTGAAGTGATTCCCCTTTCTAATAAACCCCTTATCGGGATCGTTGCTTCAGCAATGGTTTCAATGATCTCAATTAAATCGTCTCTATCTGGAAAGGATTGTGGAATGTTATTTTCTAACCATTTTGACAACTTTATATTTTCTGTTCTCTCGCTCATTAAAACAAAACTCATATAATGTTATAAAATTTCATATATTGAATTAAAATAATGAGCTATAATTGATAATCTTTTATGTTTTTTTATTCAAATCCGCGCTTAGTTAAAATGTAATTTACTAGAAATGTTATATCATCTTTTCCTCTATGTAAAATAAACCTTCGGTTGTTTGCTATGTCAGTTCGTTCGATTTTGATAAAATTTGTTACCCAATATCGCATTACGTTACCACCGCTTTCCACTTCGTAAGTTTGACCCGCTTGAGTTCTTCTACTAATTTCATTTACCATCAAAATTCCAATCTTATATTTTTGTTTTAAATTAGCCAAATTAGCTAGCAATTGATTTAGGCGATAATTCAAAATAAAATTTTTTCCTTTTTTTTCACGATTTAATTCTAATCGATATAAATCTGTTATAGAATCTAAAATAATTAAGTTAAATGTCCCATTCTTAGTTTTTAAATCATTTAGAATGACAAATTCCAAATTAA
Source organism: Candidatus Hermodarchaeota archaeon (assembly GCA_048885575.1). Lineage (GTDB taxonomy): Archaea > Asgardarchaeota > Lokiarchaeia > Sigyniarchaeales > SOKP01 > SOKP01. Next base: position 4,328 of record JBHLLM010000084.1, on the reverse strand, counting down.
AAATAAAATTGAATATCTCCTCAAAATTAATAATATGAAAAAATAAAATGTTTTCTAAAACATCCTCCAAATTGCTTTCAAATACAGAACTAATTTTTTTGAATGGAAAATTTGGTTTTGTGTATATATATAGCACTTTTTTTTTATTTAACACATATATATAAGCTGTTTGAAGTGATAATGTAGTTTTCCCAACGCCAAAGTCGCCCCATAATGAAGTTATTCTCTCCTCAGCATCGGTTGATTTAAAGAACTCATTAACTTTAGTAAGGGGAAATTGCATAATTAAAAATTTTTAATTGGTTATTTAATTTATATTATTAAATTGAGAAATCAACCTTTATATATCTTAACAGAGGATTTGAATTTCTTCTATATGCTAAAGAAACAATTAGATAAGCATGATGTTGAATTTCAAATTTTAAATTTAGACGCAAAAATACCCTCTAAATCTTCAATAATTCTAACAACTTTCGACGATTTAGATAAATCAGAATTAAAAAAACATAATAATTATCTTGTTTATTCGAAAAAACAAGATTTTAAAAGGTATTTAATAAAAGTAATTGCGGCTTTCAGAATTGGATATAAAAAGTTCTATTCTAGGTTAACTTTTTCCATAGATCCGGGCAAAAAATTAGGTTTGATGATATTTTTAGATGATTATTACTTAGAATCTTATTGCTGTTTTGAACCGGGCGATTTACATGTAATAATAAAGCAATATTATGAAACCTTTCAAGAAGACAATCCTAAACTAATGTTTCTAGACTTTAAACTAGGTCGGGGTGTTCTTCCTATAGCATTTACCTTGGTTGAACAAATTTATAATAATTTTTATGATCGAAAAAATATGCGAGTTTTATTGATTGACGAATTTAAATCGTCTAAAATCAGAATTTCAGCTAATCATGCGAGTAGAAAGTTCACAAAGGATGAAATATCTGCTCTAGTATTAACATTTAGGAATGGTATTTTGGTCAATATTAGCAATTATGAAAACATTTTTCAACAATTAGGAAATAAGAAATTGAACGCTGGTATATTAAAGAAAGTTAAATCTAATAATAATGATGAATCTTTATTCGATTTGAGAAAAGTAATTATAAAAGTACTAAATGGTGAATTAGACATCATTAGCGCCACAAAAATCTTAAATCCTATTGAGCCATAATTTAAGAAAATTTATTTTTATTCTACGTTTATACTAATAAAAGTGATCATTAAATATCATCTCTGATCGCAAAATTTAAAAGTTTCAATTAGGGGCTAATGCAGAGGCTTAGAAGTATTGACAATTTTCGTGCTATTACAATGGTTATGATGATTTGGATTCATTTACGATTGTGGTGGTTAAGAGATGCTGATCAATGGTTTGTCGACATTACTTTACCTTTTACGGATCGCGTATTTGCGTGTGCTTTTTTAATGATTGCTGGTGCAAGCGCAACATTATTTACTAGGAGCAGGTTAATAAAAGTAAATAAAATAGGAAATTATACTCTAAAAATTGTGAAAAAGGAGTATTATTTTCGAGCTTTATTAATTTTTATAATAGCAATAGGATATAATTCATTTGTGGCTCTTATTTTCATGAATCCTTTAATTATTTGGAAATGGTTCTTGTTGATGACAACTGCAGTCTCACTTATGTTGATATGGCCACTCTTAAAAATCTCTAAAGTATACCGAATAATTTTAGCCATAATACTTTGGATAATTAATTATTATCTTTTTTTATTTCTATCTTATTACCAAAGTGATTCTTATCTTTTTGGATTTTTGAATTATTTCTTATATCATTCTGTAGATCAAGATCCAATACTTTTTACATTCAGTTTTTTTATAATAGGTTCAGTTTTAGGGGATGTTATGTTTGATATAAATTTGATAAATAATCAAGGAAAAAGGAGAAATAAATTAAAATATGGAATTTTGTATCCATCAGTAATAATTGGACTATTTTTAATAATAATTGGTCTTATTTATGAATATCCTCATTATAATAATAACCATAATTTTTCATGGATAGCGTTTCCACTAGGTTTTAACTTGATCCTATTCGCTATTCTAACAGTATTAGAAAATTTTAAAGTTTGGAGGTTTAAAACTAATTTTCGTTTTTTATATTATTTTTCCTATTATTCTCTGATGGTATTTATAGCCCACAACATTTTATATTTTCTATTTTATAGATTATTGGATATAATAAATATTTGGGTTTTTATTCCAGTTACTATCCTTTTATTTGGTATATTATTGCATTTTATCTTTAATTCGCGTTGGAGACAATATTTATCTATTAAATTGCAATTAGGAAAAATCGCTAAAGGCTTGGTTGAAAGAAAAGACAAAAATGATTTTTGAAAAAATCACTTACCTTTAAATAAATTTTGATTAAAATTTTATATTAAATGTTGAATTTATTAATTTTAATCTAAATTCTAAGTTTTAAATTAGAGGGAATAATGCAAAGAATCAAAAGCTTAGACTCTTTTCGAGGATTTATTATGCTTGCGATGGTTTGGGTCCACTTATGTGAATGGTGGCTCCGTGAAGAGGATATTTGGTTTTCTAATGCAGTTCTACCCGTTTTAAAACTGATTTTCGGTCCTGGATTTTTACTACTAGCTGGCGTTAGCGTAGTATTATTTTATAAGAAAAACTTTATTAAAATCACATTAATAGATGATTTCAATTACAGCATCGTTAAGAAGGAATACTTATTCAGAGCAACATTTATTTTAATAATAGCTATAGGATATAATTCCTTTGTAGCTTTACAGTTTCTTAATCCTTTAGATCTTTGGAAATGGTTTATGTTATTAACTATGTCAATCTCTTTATTTATAGTTTGGCCCCTATTAAAAGTTCCGAAATTTATAAGGCTTGTTGTGGCTGTAATAATATGGATTCTAAATTATTTCGTTTTTAATTATCTTTTACCTTGCCAAGGGCAAACAAATATTAATGGGCTTATGTTTTATATCTTATACAACTCTATAGATGTTATCCCTTTCCCTCATTATTTTAGCTTTCTTTTGATTGGCACCTTTTTAGGGGAAGTCCTTTTTAATATATATCAAATAGATCATAAAAAAAAAAGAAATATCCTCTTAAAAAAGAAGATAACGGTTCCTTCGTTATCCTTGGGAGTACTGCTTATAATCATAAGTGTTACTTTAGATCCTCGACTTACACTGGAAAGAACATCGTTTATATGGATAATATTCGCAATAGGCATTAATTTAATTCTTTTGTCCATATTCTTAGGATTTGAAGATTTAAAAATTCGCATTAATAAAAGAAGGTTAAAATTTCTCTTTTATTATTCCTACTATTCACTTACTTTATATCTTGCACACAATCTATTGTATTTTTTCTTTTTAAATCGAATAAATTTAGTGCTTTTTTGGATTTTAGTAATATTTACCTGCTTTTTTATTGGATTTCTTCTAAGATTAATTTATAATAAATATGGTCCCAAACTTTCAATCAAAGTGCAAGTAGGTAGATCGAGCTCTGCATTAGCAAAAAAGTTAGAAACAATCTAATCTTATAATTAATAATCTAAAAAGGCGTAGATAGGAACATGCAAAGATTTAAGAGCATAGACATTTTCCGGGGAATGTGCATGGGATGGATGTTTCTCGCTCATTTAATAGATTGGTGGCTTAAACCAGAATTTAATTGGCTGGAAAGTCTCACTTTTAGTATTTTTGATCCAATAGGAGCTTCTGGTTTTTTATTTATTTCAGGCGTGAGCATCGCATTATCATATCAAAATCGTATATTCAAAGTTAATGTATTAAAAAGTACAAGTTATTCAAGGATAAAACTTTCCTATTACCTTCGAGCTTCTTTTCTATTAATAATTGCGATAATCTATAATTTGGCTATAGCTATAACAATACAGAATTTATCATGGATTTGGACCTGGTTTGTGTTAATGACTGCCGCATTTTCATTGATACTAGTTTGGCCACTGTTTAAGCTTTCAAAGAATATAAGAATCGTGATTGGTTTTTCTATTTGGCTTATTAATGAACTTATATATTTTGTTTTATCTCCATTTCAAAATCAAATAAATTTACAGGGGGTATTATACCACATATTATATAACGATTTTAGTCAGGATCCACTTTTACTATTTTTTCCTTTTTTTCTTTTTGGAACTGTGGTTGGAGATGTTATTAATGACTTAAATAATAATAAAAGCATAGAAGTAAGAAGGAGGATAATTAGGGAAAAAATGATAAGCCCAATTGGATTTATAAGTATAGGGTTAATCATAACTGGTATTTTATTTAAATTTCCAAACTTTTTAA
>JBHLLM010000083.1:0-9561 GCA_048885575.1 Candidatus Hermodarchaeota archaeon | reverse complement strand
CCTCTGGTTTTATCCACTTATCTAACCCCAACAGTTAACTTCGATTTTCATTATTTAGTTAAAATCATCTATATAAAAATATTTCTCACTTGTACTATATATAACTCTCAGTACTAAATATAAAAAGAATAAAAAAAGTTTTACTAAAATTCTAAAAAATTAAAAAGTTTGAACTTCTCCTGCGATTAATCGCTTTCTAAGGTCAATAAAATATTCCTTGCTTAGCATTTCTTCAGAAACATCCTTTGCTATTTTTTCAATGCTGGCAAAATTCACATTATCAGCAGGAATTAATTCTATTGAGTTCACCCAAGGATCAGTAATAGGGCGTCCAATTTGGGATAAAAGTTTTACATGCGCTTCTAAAATGTCTCCTTCTCCCCTTTTGTAGATTTCTCTACTAATTTCAGTACTTAGAATGTTATATAATTTACCTACATGATTTATTGGATTTTTTCCACATACTGCTTCCAAACTCATAGTTCTACATGGAGTTATTAAGCCATTTGATCGATTTCCTCGTCCGACTTCGCCATCATCTCCTGCTTCAGCGGATGTTCCTGTAATAGTAAGATATAATAAACCTTTTTCTACATTATCTCCAACATTTACTTGACAAGAGACTTCTCGTTCTGGGATAATTTTGGTTGCTAAATCTAGAATGGCATCCTTGATTTGATTTGTGTAGTTGAGATATTCATCAGCATCATTGATGTATTTACTAACCATAGCGGCTGCAACAGTAATACCTACCTTATTTCCTAACCGCTCCGTCATAATTTTGATGTCCTCTCCCGATCCTTTACATTTATCCTTAAACTTATCGGAATTAACCAATCTTTCGGCTTCTAATGTAATTTTTTCCACATCAGAATAAGGTGCGTATCCCACCCCAAAACTCGTATCGTTTGCAAGAGGTATATCCTCTGAATGATGTGATTCATCAAAAACACCAGTTAGATCAATAGAACCTGGTCTAACAGCATAATCAAGTTGTATATCCCTATTTAAATCAAGATTTCTAAAAATTTTTTTGAGCTCAATTCTTTGAGTTTCAATACAAATGGTCGCAACTGGGATGTATTCTAATTTACTTTCGGTTCCGCATTCGGTAAGTATTTGATTTATTGCTCTCCCGACAATTAAAAAATATTGAGGTTGAATTATCAATCCCCCACCAAACTCTGGTTTAGCTGTTCCTCCAACCAAAGCCGCTTTATCAACATTGTGATGGTAGACTCTATCGAAGTTTTCCAAGTAATATACGCAAAGTGCTCTGGAACACGCATCAGCAACAGCGTCACACACACTATCGGGATGACCAACGCCTTTTCTTTCACAAATCTCCGGAAATTCACTTTTTTCAATAGGTAAGAAATTAGCTTTTGTAATTTTCAACATTTTGAATAAACTCTATGTTAAGTATATAAATAGTTATTTTAATTATATCTCTTAAAATTAATGGTATTTATAAATAATTATTGATAATAATATGCATATTTTGCATGAAATATGCTCTTAAATTATACTAAATAAGTTTTACGCATTTTAAAATGGAAAAACTACCCGATTTTTCTCAGATCAAAAATCTGCGAAAAAGATTAAACATTAGCCAGAAAGAATTGGGCGAAAGATTGCAAATATCCCAATCTACAATATCGAGAATAGAAAATGGAACAATGGATCCTCCATATTCCAAGTTTAAAGTAATATATGAATTCTTAGAAAATGAGAGAAGATCCAGAAAACGATCTAAAAAACACGCAGAAGATATATTAACTCCTGATATTATATCTATAAAGCCACAATCGACTGTAAAAGATGCTGTGGAACTCATGACAAAATATAATATTTCACAAATACCAATTTTGGAAGACAACCAAAATTATGGAAGTATTACATCTAAAAAAATACAGAAATACATTACTGATGATCCAGTAATACTAAACCTGAAAGTCACTGATATTAAGGAACTACCATTTCCAGAAGTGGAAAAAAATTGGAACGTAAAAGATATTTCGGTGTTACTTATAAAGTATCCTGCGGTCTTAGTGAAAGAAGATAAAAGATTCATAGGCATCATTACAGATTCTAATTTCCTTAATCTTACAATCGAATAAAAAATATGGGCATTATTTCTTTAATCAAAAATACTATTTGCGGATGAAGTTTGTTTTTTCTATTCCTAATTTCAAAATGAAAAAATTTTATTAGACTACTTATCTTTTAAAATAGTGGGAATATATGTCTGGGACTATACTTGAAAGAATAGATAATTTGTTAAAAAATGCCAATTTCGAAACTTTTATTCTAGATAATTTTACTACTAACAAAAAAGACAAATTCTGTTTTGATTTATTGGTAAAAAAGAATAATACTATTTTTAGCATTAAAATTTTCTCAAATATAGATAACCTTAATGCTGATATTATTAATGATATTAAATCTTTATCGTTGTTGTTAAAATCTAAACCAATTTTAATTGGAATTAAAAATCGTTATCAAGGCTTAGAAGACAATACAATTTATGTTAGAGAAGGATTACCATTTATAACTTTAGCAACACTAGAGAACATTATTAACAAAGGATTATATCCTTATGTATTGGCGCGGAGAGGCGGCGGTGTTATGTTTTTAAATGGCAATATGATGAAACTTCTAAGAGAAAAGCATTCTATTTCGCGGAAAGAAATATCTGAAATGCTCAGAGTTACGAAGAGAACTATTTGCGCTTATGAAAATGAAAGCATGCGCCCATCAGAAACAGTAGCCAAAAAAATCTCAGAAATACTTGAGGAAAAGGAAATCTTCAGGAAAATCAATCTATTTGATTGGAACATTAAATTTGAAATCGATCAGAAAGAATCTCGAGAATTTATTGATTTAAATCCCTTTGAGAGTCATCTTCAGGAAGTTTTAGATGATATCGGGGTTTGTTCTTATTGGTATAAAAAAACTACAATTCCATTTAAACTATCTCTTTATTCAAATTTACCTGATGGAAAAGATGAAAGGAGTTTTTATCCCCTTTTTTCGGGAGTTTCTGAAGCAGATAAAAAAATTAACGAATTGAGTTTTAAATGTCTAAAAATGTTTACTGAAATATTTCACACAAATTCTCTTTTTATCGTAAATAACGAAATAAAAATACCCGATTCCCTAAAGAAAATTAAGATTCCTATTGTAAGAATTAGAAATTTAGAAAAAGTAGACGACGAAGCGGAATTTATTGAACTCATCCAAGAATCAGGTAATTAAACAGGAATTAATTTGTGGTATTGATGAGGCCGGAAGAGGGCCAGTCTTAGGTCCATTGGTTATTTGCGGTGTTTGTTTTATTAAATCTGAATTAGATTTATTAGATAAGATTGGAGTTAAAGATTCAAAAAAACTATCTATGAAACGACGCGCTGACTTAGCAAAAATAATAAAAAAAAAATGTAATAGTTATAAAACAATAATAATTGACGCTCAAGAAATCGACGCAAGGGAACAAAAAAGAATTACATTGAATAAACTTGAAGAAATTAAAATGGCAGAGATAATTAATGAGTTGCAACCCGATGTTATTTACTTAGATGCTGCTGATGTCAATGAAGAAAGATTTAAAAAATCTATTATAAAGCAATTAAGGTATGCACCAAAGAAAATCGTTTCTAAACATAAAGCTGACGATCTATATCCAATAGTCTCAGCCAGTTCAATTATAGCTAAAGATTCGAGAGACAAAATCATTGAAGATTTAAAAAATAAATACGGAAATTTTGGTTCGGGATACCCCTCTGATATACGATCCATAGAATTCCTACGAGAATGGATAAAAGAAAGGAAAAAAGTTCCGCATTTCGCAAGAAAAACGTGGGAAACTACGAAAAAGATAATCAGAGAAGAATTAACAAACGCTAAAATAACGGATTTTGTAAAGTTAAATTAAAATCGATCTTATTTCTGACTTCCTTTACTTTAATTCATTTTTGAACCGTTAAAATTATGTGATTTGCCGCATATTTGTGTATGTTTATATTATCTATTATTGCATAGCCCTCTTTTTCTATAATTCTCATTTCTTGGATGTAGGTTTTTTCTGATCTCTGTATACTGTCAATTGATTGAGATTTTATAGCGAATATTAAAATTCCATTATCTTTTAGATAATAATTACAATTTTCAATGGCTATTTGTGCTTGATTAGGTTGCGCGATATCTTGATAAACGAGATCAATAGGAGTAAAAATGGAATTGGCATAACTTTCTGGAAAATTGGCATTACCTAATATAGGAACGACATTATTTCTCTTATCGATGTTTTGAATCAATTGTCTCATGCTACGCTCAGCAAATTCGACTCCGTAAATAATTCCATTGCTTAAGATATCTGAAAGATGAGAAATAGTAGTTCCCGATGATGCTCCTAAATACAAACAGTTTAAACCTTTCTTTAAGAAATCTAGAGAAGGTTTTTCCAATATCATCGCAGCTAATTTACTTCTAAAGGGATCCCATTCTCTGTATTCTTCTCCCTTAAATGGAATTAATTTCTCTCCATACACTTTTTTACCAGGAACTAAGTTTTTAGTATAAAGTTTTAGGTTTTGCGGTAACCCCGAGATAAAAACATTAGAATATTTTGGATGTGTTCTAATATTAATTTCGCTCAATTCAATTTTTCCTCTTTTTTTTCTTATTTATCTGTTTTTTGGTAGATCTGATCTTAGTTAACGACTCGCGCTTTTTTTGTAGAGGTTTAGGATACTTCTTCTCAATTTCTTGTATTTTTTCGTTTATCTCCCTTGATAACACATCTGCTAAAAATTCTCCTCCAAAATAATCTATTTTTGCTGAAATACCAATTTTTCCTGATATCACTCGGGATATTTTCCCTCTATTCCAAGGCTTACTTCCTCGAATTAAATTCCATTGAAAAATTAATCCGTGTTTTGGTCGTTTTTCTCCGGTTTTAAGAAACCTATATAATGCTTTCTCAGCTCCTAAAAGTTGGATTCTTGATGCAGGCATATATGCTAATTTTTTTAGACTTCCCGCCTTTGCTATTAGTTTCGCTCCAATTAAACCTCCTACTAAAGCAAAAAGATTTGGAGCAACTTGTTCCATTAGTGAATCTAAATACTCCTCAAGCTCTTGCCTAAAATCATCCAAAGATAAAATTTCATCAGCATATTTTTTAATGATACTAAGATCAATATCCGCTCCCATTGAATGGGAAGCTAACTTCTGTAACATATTAATTCTTGAATCTTTAAAACCAAATTCTTGGTTGATCTTTTCATAAGTAAAATTATCTCGTTTTCCTAAAACCGTGATTAATTTAGCAATAAGAATATTATCTTCAATTAGTTTATCTGTTAATTCTGGAAAATGCAAACCATACCATTCTCTCATGCGACTTGAGAATAAACTTATAGATTTTTTAAGAATATCCAAAGTTTCTATGATTTGAACGACTTCTACATCTCCTTTACTCCCAAACTGACTCACTTGCTCCCTGATTAGTTGCTCTTCAACTTTCTTAAAAAAAAGAAGAATTTCATCTTGGTTTTTTGTGATACCTATCTTTTTTAACTGAGTACACAGATTAAAGCGAAAATTTTTAAATTCTAAAGAATCTTTCTCAAAGGAAGCGTTATATCCTAGTTGTTTGGATGTTATTTCCTTTAAATTTTTATTATCGAATACAAAATTATCAAAACCAGAACTCTTAAGTTCAATCATAAACTCTGAGTATTCTTCAGAAAAGGAATCGCTACTTATTAAATTATAAAAACTCACTGATTTTTCAATATTTTCCAAGAAATCAATATAATTAAGGAAATTTCCTCCATCATCAATGGCATATACTCCAATAAGGGTGTCTATAATATAACATCTCATTATTCTAAACACTTGCCAAACAAAAATTTCTCAAATAATAATAATAATAATTTCTTACATAATAATAAATGTTTGAACTTGAACTAAATATTTCTGCGTTAAAATTAAACTCTCCTTTAATTTTAGCTTCGGGTATTTTAGGAGTTTCTTATTCCACAATGAAAAGTTTAGTCGATATGGGACTAGGAGCTATAACAACTAAATCAATAGGACCAATACCAAGACAAGGATATAAAAATCCCTCAATAATTGAGATCTACCCTGGCACTTTTTTGAATAGTGTAGGACTGGGAAATCCTGGAATAGATAACTTTATGAAAGAAATTTTAAATGCAAAGAAATTTAAGTTTCCGTTAATTGTAAGCGTCTTTGGAGATACAGTCGAATCCTATATAGATGTGGCATTGAAAGCAGAACAAGCAGGCGCTGACGCTATAGAAATAAATATTTCATGTCCTCATGCCGAAGTTTCTAGCATAGGTATCGATAAGAATCTTACTTTCTTTCTCGTTAAATCAATGAAAGAGGAGTTGAAAGTACCCTTGTTTGTTAAACTAAATCCCAATGTAACTGACTTAGGGGAAATCGCCTTAGCAGCTCAGAATGGAGGTGCTGATGCTGTAGTAGCTATTAATACTCTTACTGCTATGAAAATAGATATTACTACAAAAAGACCAATTTTGTCTCACGGAAGTGGAGGACTTTCGGGTAAAGCTATACACCCTATTGCGGTAAAAAAGATATATGACTTATACAAATTATTAGAAATTCCAATAATAGGGTGTGGAGGAGTCTCAAATTGGCAAGATGTTGTAGAATTTATCTTAGCAGGGGCTTCTGCGGTTCAAATTGGGACGATTTTGCATCAAGGTAGAGATATTATTACGGATATTATAATTGGGTTAAAGGAGTATCTTTTGAATAACGATTATAGCTCAATTTCCCAGTTAAAAGGATTAGCACACGAATTTAAAACTCAGGAGGTCCCTGATTTTGACTAACAATATGATTGAAACGGTGAAGATAAAGGCAATTATAGATGATTGCGAAGGGGTAAAAACCCTTGAATTTGAGAGAATCAACACTTGCGTTCCTAAACCCGGACAGTTCGTTATGATATGGATTCCAGGCGTTGATGAGATCCCAATGTCAATATCTTCGTATAAAAAATATGGAGAATGGGCAATAACTGTTAAAAATGTGGGAGAATGCACAAATGCAATTCACACGCTAAAGGTTGGAGATTATATTGGTGTTCGAGGACCATTAGGTAACTCTTTTCAAATACCTAAAGAAAAGAATAAGAATATATTTTTAATTGGAGGCGGAATAGGAATGGCTCCTCTTAGATTTTTAGCTTCTGAACTCATTAAACTAGGATACAACTTTACATTAATTTTAGGTGTGAAAGAAGAACCCGAAATATTATTCATAAACGAGTTCCTTGAATACCAAAAAGAAGATTTAGAACTGCATTTTTGTACTGATGATGGTAGTTTCGGTGAAAAGGCAGTTGCACCAGATTTATTTGAGAATTTAATCGAAAAAACCAATTTAGAAGATTTAAAAAACACTGTTGTTTTTACTTGTGGTCCTGAAAAAATGATGTATAAAATCCTCCAGATTTGTGAAGAGAAAAAAATTGAAATGTATGCAAGCCTTGAAAGAATAATGAGATGCGGTTGTGGTTTATGTGGTTTATGCGTCTTAGATCCTCTTGGATTATTAGTTTGTAATGACGGACCTATTTTTAGTTCAAAATCATTAATGGAAATCGAAGATTTTGGGAAATATAAGAGAAATTTTGCGGGTAAAAAATACCCGATATAAAAAAGTCTAATTTTGATACTAAAAAAAGAAGCATTTTTTTCACTTTTTGCATAATATACCATATAGAATGAATGAGTTAACAAATTCGGATACAGTCAAAAAGATTTCAAGAGAAATTATTGACTATTTAATGATACACCCCAACTTTCCCTCGCAGAAAATCACCAATTTAAAAGGGAAATTTGGAAAGCAGTATAATTATCATAAAGTTATTAAGAACGCTCAAATCTTACATTATGCTACCGAAGAAGAATTAAGAGTCATTAATCAACTCTTAAAAAGAAGAATAACAAGATCAATTTCAGGCGTTTCTGTTATTGCAATAATGACAAAACCTCTACCTTGTCCTGGAAATTGTGTTTACTGTCCTGGACAAGAATCCCAACCAAATCAAAAGGTAGCTCAATCGTACACTGGTCATGAACCGGCTGCGATGAGATCTATCCATAACAATTATGATCCATACGATCAAGTTCAGAGTAGGATTAGAGATTTAGAAGCTATTGGCCATATTGTTGACAAAATCGAACTTGTTTGTATGGGTGGAACTTTCTTATCCTCATCAATAGATTATCAAGAAGAATTCATTAAAGGGGCATATGAAGGAATCGTAGAGAAGAGAGTTGATAATTTAAAGGAAGTAAAAAGAATCGCAGAAAAATCAAAAAGAAGAGTAATAGGATTAACAATTGAAACTCGACCTGATTACTGTACAGAACCGTATGTGGACATGATGCTTAATTATGGAGCGACAAGGGTAGAAATTGGAATTCAAACCGTATTCGATGAGATATATAAAAAAGTCAATAGAGGTCACACCTCTCAAGACAGTATTAATGCGATAAGGATTGCAAAAGACGCTGGTTTAAAAATAAATACTCATATCATGCCTAATTTACCGGGTTCTACCTACTCAAAAGATTTAGAAATGTTTGATTACTTATTTTCTTCTCCAGATTATCGCCCAGATATGTTAAAAATTTACCCTTGTTTGGTAATTAAAGGAACTAAATTATATGATTGGTGGAAAGCGGGTGAATTTACACCATATCCATTAGATGAATTGATTGATTTAATATCTAATGTAAAACAAAAACTCCCTCCTTATGTGAGAATACAGAGAATTATGAGAGATATACCTGCGTTCCTTATTGAAGCGGGGTGTAAAAAAAGTAACTTAAGACAATTGGTACACAAAAGATTAGAAGAACTTGATTCTAAATGTAATTGTATTAGATGTCGAGAATATGGTATTGTTAAAAAATCAATAAATATCGATGAAAACAAATTCGAAGATATTAAATTATACCGATACGATTATGAAGCTTCGAATGGACAAGAAATATTTTTATCTTACGAAAATAAAAAGGAAGACTATCTTGTAGCATACTTGAGATTAAGACAACCTTCAGTGTATGCTCATAGGCATGAGTTGAATGATGGAAAAACAATGATAGTCAGGGAACTGAAAGTAGTAGGTGAACTTGTTGCTAAAGATAAAAAACCAGTTAGGGACACGCAACTTCAGCATCGAGGATTTGGTAAATTACTAATAGAAAACGCTGAAAAAATTGCTTTTGAAGATTTTGATTCAAAAAAATTAGCTGTAATAAGTGGTTTAGGCGTGAGGGATTGGTTTTATGAGATTGGTTATACTCTTGATGGAAGTTATGTTTCAAAACCTTTAATTGATTAATTTTTGTTATTTTATAATAATTAAATGAAGAGAATTGTTATCATAAAGTTTTAGGACTTCTTTTTAAAATACTTATATACTGATTATTTTAATAAGCATTAAAGATTTATACAAAAAAAATTAGATCTTATTTAATTTATCAAGTT
>JBHLLM010000082.1:0-9571 GCA_048885575.1 Candidatus Hermodarchaeota archaeon | reverse complement strand
TGGTTCTGGTCTCCATGGTGTATTGCTCATTTTTGCTCCTAATGCTAAATCAATGGTTTTAGAGTCAAATAAATAATGCAAACAAGTACTTGTTATTCCTCCATCTTGACAAATCTTGGCAATGTCTTTTAATTTGGTTCGTGCTGAATAGGCCTCTAAGTAATGGCCAACTGGAGGATAATTCTTAACTTCTGAAGATTTTTCTTGAGTCATATTTAAGACACTAACAGGTAGATAACTGCGAGGACATAAAAAATAGCAGAGTCCGCATTTAATGCACTTGTCCTCGTCAATTTTACCAAAACCGTTATAAACATTTAAGCAGTTTACAGGACAAATACCAACACACAATCCACATCCGGAGCAATTGTGAGTCTCAAATATAGTTTTAACAGGCTCATAAACGGATTTTACTTTGGAGGGAATGACATCGAATCTTTCGACAATGAGATCCTTAAAAGAAATTGATTCAGGGGTGTTTCCTTCTCCTTCAATTGGATCCCATATTTTTTTCACTTCGATAAGTTTCTCGTTTTTCAATAATTCTAACAAGCTTAAAGTCTTTCTTACTTCGATAGAGTTCAATTCTGAAAATTTTTTTACTGTTTTAAAATCGTTGGAATCAGAATTTGACAAATAATTAAAAAGTTTATATTTCAGAAGTTCTTCATCGAACATTTTGAATAATATATGATCGTATTGTTCCTCGTTATAAATACCAGAATCTAAAATTTCTTGTTTCGCATCAATTAACACGCGGATTCGATATGAATCTACAGTAACGGCTATATCTTTCAAGCCTTCCTTTGAAATTTTAAGCTTGGAATTCATTTTTTTTTTAACATCATGTTGTTTTAATATAATATTGTAAACTCCGAAAACTCATGCATTGAGGTAGTTACCTTCTAACTAAATTTTTTTAGAAGGATCATTCTAATTCGGATTAATTTTTTATTTTAGTAGAGGAGGGAGAAGTTCTACCTTATGATTGATATCTTCTACTGATTTAACGAATTTCTCAACTTCTGCTGCTGAACAGAAATACTGTTGAATTCGTTCTTCTGCTAAACCCAAGTGTTTGAAAAGTCTCTTTAAAAATTTAACATGCTCGAAAGTATTCATATTCCCATTTCCAAATTCGCATTCTCCTTGTTTTCAAGAAATAATTGCTACGCCGTCAGCACCATTTAGAAAGCTCTCCATGATTATGTGGATTCCTATTCTTCCCGTACATTTTACTCGTATTAAGTGGAAATTAGTGGAATAAGATTTTCTCGTAGTACCAGTTAGATCTGCCGCAGAATATCCTCATTTTTCGCATCCAAAAGCTATAATTTTTCGCTCTTTTATATTTTCTGTCATATTTTATCTTCTCTTATCGTTCTAATTTTCAATTTTAGTAGATTCTTTTGGGATTGTTTCGATTTCAGCTTCTCCGATTCCTTTGATTTCCGCTTCAAATTGATTATCTCGATAATATTTCAAATCTATTGCTCGCGCTGGGCATGAAGAAATACACACTCCACATCCTTTACATTTAAATTCGTCCACTTTCGCGATTTCGTTTTCATCCACTCTAATTGCTTCATATTCGCACAATTTTTCACATCTATGGCAACCTATACATAATGTCTCATCAACTTCTGCAATAATTAATTCTTGCGTAATAGTTTTATGTGAAAGCAAAGCAGCAGCTTTACTTGCAGCTGCTAGAGCCGTGGAGACGGAATAAGGAATATTTTTAGGTCCTGCCGCGCTTCCACAGATGTAAATTCCGAGATTTTTAGTTTCTTGGGGTTTTAAACAGCCATGAATTTCGGTTAAAAAGCCATTAGGTCCTTTACTCAAACCTAATACTTCGATCGCTTCCATAGTTCCTTTAGAAGGGTTCATTCCGGTAGATAATACAACCATATCTGCCTTTAACTTAATTAATTCACCAGTTAGAGATGAATATGCTCGAACCAATAAGTTATGATCCTCATCCTCGTTAATTTCGCCTACTTTTCCACGAATCATTCTAACATCCGCATCTCTTATTTTCCTATAATATTCCTCATTTCCCTTATCAGTCGTTCTTATATCAATGTAGAATATAGTGACATCCATTTCTGGATATTCCTGTTTCAGTAGTTGGGCATTTTTTAGAGCAACATTACAACACACCATAGAGCAGTAAGGGTTGGCTTTTTGATCTCTAGAACCAACACATTGAATCATTACGACTGTCCTTGGTGTTTTTCCATCAGATATTCTATGCATATGCCCCCCAGTTGGTCCTATTGGGCTTAACATACTTTCTAATTCAATCTGAGTAATAACGTTTGGATAAATCCCGTAATTATATTCGTTGGTTTCGATTATTGGATATTCATCATATCCCGTAGCAACAATCACTGCACCGACCTTGACTTCAACGATTTCAAGTTCTTGATTAAAATCAATAGCTTCTGCGGGACATATTCGTTCTCAATTTTTGCAATCAATGCAAACATTTTTATCCATTACAGCGAATTTTGGTACGGCTTGAGGAAATGGGATGTAAATGGCACTTCTTTCACCAATCCCGTTATAAAATTCATTGGGAACTTTTATAGGGCAGTTAGTAGTACACAATCCGCACCCAGTACAATTACTTTCGTTAATATACCTTGGATTTTTGCGGATTTTAACATTATAATTACCTGGAATGCCACTGAACTCGATGATATCACTGTATGTGAAAAGTTTTATATTAGGATGTTTTGAGGCAGTTACCATTATGGGAGCAAGAACTCAGATCCCACAATCGTCGGTAGGATAAATCCGATCTAATTGAGCCATCTTACCTCCAATTGTAGGTTGCTTTTCGACTAAATATACTTGTATCCCGTGATCCGCTAAATCTAATGCTGCATTCATTCCAGCAATTCCTGCTCCTATAACTAAGGCAGCTCTTTCTACAGATATTTCTTTGTAAGGAACGCTTTCTAATTCTCTTGCTCTATTTATTCCAGCACGAGTTAAACGTTTTGCTTTTTCTGTTGCATTATCTTTATCACCTTGATGAACAAAAGAGCAATGTTCTCTAAGGTTTACCATTTCGAAATAATAGGGGCTTAAGCCTGCTTCCTTCAATACAGCTCGATAAGTTGGTTCATGTATCTTAGGCGTACAAGCTGCAACAACAATTCTATTTAAACCTAATTCAAGGATATCATTTTTTATAGTTTTTTGCCCAGGATCGCTACAAGTAAAATTATTTGTTCTTGCTATAACAACATTTGGTAAAGGTTCGACATAATCTCTAACAGCATCGCAATCAAGGTGAGCTCCAATATTTACACCTCATCTACACACGTAAACTCCTATTTTTATTTTATCGATGGTCTGCTTTTCAGACAATTAATTCACCTTTAGTTAAAACATCACCATAAAGATTAATTGCTTATTCTTAGGTTTAATATTTTAATAAAACCCTTTTGTGTTTGGAAATTATTGAATTAATTTATTTTTTCTGGTTAATTTTAATCTTAAATAATTTTATTGCTGATTTAATCTATTTTTTGAGTGAACATAAGTTCCTATAATTTCTCGAAATATCTCTCATTAACTTTTTTATGAAAATTACATTATATCTTATTATGGTGGAGCAAGAGGAAAATAAAAAAGAAGAGTTTGCCAGAGAATTTATGACCGAAGAAGGCTTGAAAGGGAAAGCAAAGCGAATAAAAATCATGAGTATTATCGATAAAGTAGGTTACAATAAAGATAAAATTAAAGTTGCTTATCTAAGGTCAACCATATCTGAAAGAATTCATCGTGAATAATATATTTTCTTTTTAACAAATACTTATTATTTTCATAAATTAATTTAATGATTGTTTATAATAGAAATTAGAAATTTTATATTTTCAGGGATTAAATCGTGCGAGATATTGAAGATTTTAGAAATAACCTAGAAAAAATCATTGAAACGGAAAAAAAAAGGTTTAAAGATCCAGAAAATGCTAAAAAAGTTCTGGAATTTGATAAATTATGGAGAGGTGTCATTCAAGAAATTCAAGATTTAAGACAGAAAAGAAATCTAGTATCGAGCAAAATAAACAAATACAAGAAATCAGGCGAAATTGATAAAGCTGATAACGCAATAAAGCAATCTAAAACGATTAAAGAGAAACTTGACGATTTAGAAAAGAAAAAAATTGAATATATAGAAGAGAGAGAGAAGTTTCGATACGTAATTGGAAATGAGATTCACGAATCGGTTCCAGTTGGTGAGACAGAAGAGAGTAATAAAATATTAAGAGAGTTCGGTAAGATTCCTGAATTTGATTTTCAACCATTATCGCATGTTAATTTAATTCAAGATATTAATGGAGCTGATACAAAAAAAGCCTCGGAGGTTGTGGGATCGAGGTTTTATTATTTAAAGGGAGATATCGTTTTACTTAATTTAGCACTACTTAGATTCGCGTTAGAGAAGCTGATCAGTAAAGGTTACACTCCATTATGGACGCCCTTCTTTATGAAACAAGAGGTTATGAAAGCAGCAGCAGAACTGGCAGATTTTGAGGAACAATTATATAAAATAAAAGATGAAGATATTTTTATGATCGCTACATCTGAACAAACTCTAGCAGCGTATCATTACGACGAAATTATAGATCCTGATCTATTTCCCTTAAAATATGCGGGAATATCATCATGTTTTAGAAGAGAAGCGGGTTCACATGGTAAAGATACATTAGGAATATTTAGGGTACATCAATTTGAAAAAGTAGAACAGTTTGTTTTCTGTAAACCTGAAAATTCTTGGAATATTTTTGAGGAATTAATATCCAACACTGAAGAACTTTTTAGGGAATTAAAACTACCATACCGAATAGTAAATATCGCTTCTGGAGTATTAAATGACAATGCTGCAATGAAATACGATCTTGAAGCGTGGTTTCCCGCTTCGAATACTTATCGAGAACTCGTTTCGTGCAGTAATTGTCTGGATTATCAAGCTCGAAAGTTAAAGGTTCGCATAGGAAAAGTGGGTTCCACTCAAAAAAAAGAAATTGCTCACACGCTTAATTGCACAGCAATTGCTACAGAACGAACGATTTGTTGCATTTTAGAAAATTATCAAAATAAGGATGGTTCAGTATCAGTACCAGAAGTCCTTCAAAAATATATGAATGGAAAAAAATTAATAAACTCATAAAATAAAATAAATCTGAAAATGACTGAAATTTTATTAGAAGAATTCGAGGTTTTTTATAAAGAACAGCTTGAATCACAATTTTATAAAATTAAAAAAGCTGTTAAAAAACAAATCGCCGAAATTCGAGAAAATTTAGTAGAAATTAAAGTATGCACTGATCATTTTATAGAAGCTGGAGAGGGTAAAATAGAAGAGAAAGCTCTTAAATCGTTACATTTCTTTTCTGACAGAATTAGGAAGGAAATTGATGAAATTGAAGTTCCTGATGAGGAAATTACTTACGACGCTATGCATGATTTACTAAACTCCATAAAGAAACTCTTTATAACCATTAACGATATCGCTAAAAAATCACTTCCTAAATTCCAGAAACAAGTGCAAGCAGAAATTAAAGAGTTAAGTTACATAACACGTAAATTAGGTAATAAGCAAAAGGATATGGATGAATTTTTAAGGAAAAAATATTCCGAACTAAAGGATGCGGAATACCTTCTCAAAAAACTCCCTAAATTATTTACATTAAAGGAAAACATTGAAAATGCTAAAGCTGATTTAGATAATTTTGAAAAAGAACTAAAAGAAAGGGAAAAAGAACAAGAAGATTTAACGCAGACACTTTCAAATATTGAAAAAAATGAATTATTTAAAGAACTAGATAAAGCGGAAGAAGTTTTAGCTCAGTTAAGAATGAAAATTAATAATCAATTTGGATTTAAAAAAGCTTTAAAGAAGTTAAAATTTGAATTAGAAAAAGATACGATGCACATTCCAAATATCAATATCTATTTCTTAAAGGATTTTTTAAAAAATCCCATAAACGCATTAGCAAAAGAAAGTAGAGATTTACCAAAATTTTTAGCCTTACTCGTCCAGTTAAGGCATGTCTTAGATGAAAATAAGCTAAACCTTAAAACTGATGTGAGAGATAAAACTATTCAGCAGATTAACGCGATTTTTGATGAAAAATCAATTCAAGGAGATGTCGAAGAGATAAAAAAACAATATAATATCATCGATGAACTTAAGAAAAGAATTGAAGAAGAAGGATTAGCTATCCATAGAGAAGAGATAAAAAATAAAATTTCTACAAATACTGTAAAATTAGAACATTTAGAACACGATCTTGATAGAAAAAATAAAGACTATCTAAGATATTTATCCTCTCTGAAAACTGAGAGAGAAGAGATTCAGAATTCAATTAGTAAGGTCATAAATCAAGAGATAAAAATAAACATTACTTTTAATTTCTAAGAAATCTTTATTTAGTTTTGCTAATTTTAAAATTACGGTTATTCTTTAGATTTTTTTTTTGTAATGATAATTTTAAATTGTTTTTTAAAAATTTAAAGGTCTCAGTGTCGTTTTGATTAAATAATTTAAGATATTCGAATCCCAATAATAAGTCTTGCTTAATGTCAATATCAAAACCTGCTCTAAAAGAGTCATATATTGTATATTTTAAGTTTCTTTCTTGAGCATCCCTTATTAATGCTACAAAAGACGGAATATTTGGATCAGAAAAATGTGTAGGTATTATTTCAGGAGGATTTCTTCCAAATATAGAAATACCCGCTGAATGAATAGCTGGACAAACAACGAGTTGATTCAATTCCATTAAACGCCCTATATCCTCAAAATTTTTTTCAGATATTAAGATGACATCTAAGAATGTAAAGATGGTACTAAGGGCGTTAAATTCTCTAATAGCTATAAGATTGAGATCGCTAATTACTTCATCAAACGATTTTCGAGGTTTCGTGAGTTTTTCTTTTATCCCAATTAATCCATAACCTTCTGCTAATTCTAAAATCTCGCTATTATGGCAATATACTATCTTTTGATCAAAGCAATCAAGATTTACAACTTTTTTTGCTAAATCATTAAACATTGCGACGGTTAAATCTTTGAGCAATTCCTTTGGAAAGCAATCCCTAAGACGAGATTTTGTTCTTGATAAAGGAGCGATTGGAATTAAAAGAATGCTCATAATGAAATTTAGGCAAAAATAGAATATAAAATATTTTAAAATTAAGTTTTAATTTTTTACTTCAAATTATTTAAAATTTGAATAGATAAACTTTCAAAAGCAAGGTCTACATTTTCATCAAGCTTCGCGGAAGTTTCGAAATATTGAACTCCTAACTTTTTTACTTCGTCATCAATCAATGATTTCTCTACATGCCTTTTTAGGTCAGATTTGTTTCCAACTAGGACATATGGAACATCCCCGCTCAATTCATTCAACTTAGAGAGCCAGAAGTCAATATCTTGAAACGATGATAAATCATTTAAGTTGAAAACTATCATAGCCCCTACAGCTTGTACAAAATAATATTCGGTGCTAAACAATTTATCTTGCTGACCTCCGATATCCCAAAAGTATAATTTAAATCCTTTTTGTCTAATATCCTTCTCTAGTTCAGGATTTTCTAGTTGAATTAAATCAATAATTTTACTTAAATCAATCTCCTTAATTAAAAAATTCGCGCCTATAGTTGCAGCTTCATCCTCATTAAATTTACCATCTACATATCTTGCTAGCAAACTTGTTTTTCCGACAGCAGGATTTCCGCAGAGTATCACTTTCCCCCGGTATGAAATAGTTATTCAACCTCCTCCTATATTCTTGTTAATAATATAATATAATATAACTTTTATTTTATGACATTTGGTTTTTTTTAATCTTTATTTATTTAAGCTTGATATGGTGTTTTTATGGGCGTCAACTTTATTTCTTTTGTTTCTGAACTTATAAAATGTCTAAACAAGTGCTCATAACCAATAATTTGATTTTGCTTTCCATTTTCCAACCATAATCCTGATGTATATTCTGGAGCTTCTTTTACTTGATCAAGAGTAGTTAATAAAAATCCATAATCAACTATCAATAAACCGAAGGGAATTACATTTTCTCCTTTAATAGAATGGACTTTCACAGATACTTTTAGTAGCTTTTTTATTTCTTCCTTTAATTCTTCAGAGTACTTCAAGGCAATTACTACTTCCATGTTGGAAGAAAATTTTTTGTTCCAGATTTCTTTTAAAATCCATTCATATCCACCTAATTCTTTTATCAACAAATCTGGAGTTATTATAAAGTAAATCCTTTCCTCGGCTGAACTAACTAATTCTCTTACTTTTTTTCGAATTTTATCTCTAGAGTTAATTGCCCATACTCTAGGTTCTGAATCTTCTTTATCAATCTCCAATTCAGCTATAGCTTTTTCTATTGTTAAAGTTTCTTCTATTTTCTTTTTATAATCTTCTCGAATCGTTTTAAAAATTTTGGTTAATGGGATTATTTGATAATTTGCACCTCTCTTTACTGGTTCTTTTTGTATAAATCCCTTCTCAATTAATCGATTAAGACTATCATACACCCTAGCCCGATCGACATCAGAAAATTTAGCTATATCCGCTGGGCTTAAAATTTTATATTTCGCAAGAGCTAGTAAAACTTTTGAATCATTTTTTGTAAAACCCAATGATTGTAGAGCGTATTCTATATCAGATTCTTCAAGTTTCATATTGTCGCGATTAAATATCAAGATAATAATCTTATTCCGTTATTATTTGTATTAAATAACTAATTTTAGTACTAATATTTTAATTTATAGATTTTTTACAGATAATATAACACCTAATATAGCTTATTAGTATACCCAAATTTACTAAATATTCTAAATTTTAAAAGGTACAGCCCTGAAGGTTAAATAGATTATTTTATAAAAATCAGAAGGTAATTTTTTAAAAAAAAGCAATTTTGAAGTTTTGCATGGTATTAAATCTTTAATAATGCTTAAATTCTATACGAAAGGAATTGAGATTTTTTTTAAATTCGCTTTCTAGTGAAACAAGATAATCAAAAAAATTTTATTTCCTATTTAATAAATTTTATTTTTTTTTTTAATAATGCTATTTTGTCGGTCTAATAATATTTAGCAAATTTTAGATCCGCAATAACTAATTAAAAATATTTCCATAAACTATTGTTCCGAACCACAATATTTATATAATAGAAATTCGTAGTTATTATTAATTATAAATCTATATTAAAACAGTTTAAAGCAAAAACAAAAATAGTGGAGGAATAAAATATGGCTAAAAAGAAAGCTCCTGCTAAGAAGAAAGCTGAAAGCTATATCGCAAAAGCACCAATTCGAAGATTAATGAAAAAGGAAGGTGCTGATCTAGTAGCTGCTGATGCACTAGATAAGCTTATCGGGTTTCTTGAGAACGCAGCTAGTGAAGCAACAAAAAATGCTATTAAAATAACGAAAGCTGATAAAAGGAAGCGTGTAACGGCTGCTGACATACGTAAGGCAACTCGATAGGAAGTTTGGAGTCTAATATTCAATATTTTTTTTCTTATTTTATTAA
>JBHLLM010000081.1:0-9810 GCA_048885575.1 Candidatus Hermodarchaeota archaeon | reverse complement strand
ATTGAGTGTCTGCCATACAAATTTAAAATATGATAAATTTTCCCGTTCTTTCGTAAAACATCTGAATAATAATAAAAGATCGCAATAATTAGCAATGCTAAGCCCATTAACAAAAATAAGTTTGAAGGAGTGCCTTTTAATAAAAATAATGGCAATCCGGCTATAAATAATGAAGTATGGGCCTTTAAAACTGGAACTGCTTCTAAAAAGGGATATCTAGAAGGATTAAAATTATCCGTGCTTACGATTAATCCGAAATCAATAAATGGAAGTAATAGTCCACATATTAATAAAACTATACTATATTTTATTATGGACTGAGTTGAGAGCAGAATTGCCTTGTTAGAATCTAAAGTGATAGATTCAAAAACTAATTCACCGAAAACAGTAGAGAAAAAAGATATAGAGGCATAAGGTAGAAGTGAATAGTTAGGAAATGGAGATACAATTACGAAATGTATTATATCTATTATAGGATTAATCTCTTTTCCTATAAATAAAAATTCCCGAATTCCTGATGTTAAAAAAATTATAATTAACCCAATTACAAGTCTTGCCCATCTTACTAATTTATATGCTAAATAACAAATAATTTGAGAGAATCCTATAAAGACAAGAATGTTCCAACCCCATAGATTTGTAGGGAATTTTAAATTTGGATTTAAAATTATGTTATAAAAGCTTCCTAATAAAATAAGAAAAAAAGCTTGTTTTATAATTTTATTTCGATTCTTTTTTTCAGGATAAGTTCCCATTTTTCTATTTAGAGTGAAGGAGATGGAGAAAGACATTACAAAAATATACAATGACGGTCCTAGGACTTCCAAAATACTAAGAATAAATCCAAAAATATCTTTTAACTCGTCATCAAAAATTAACCAATAATTTATAGAATTTGAAAAAATAATTATAAATATTGAGAGTCCCTTTACGATTTCAATACTTTTAAGCTTTATTGGTTTCAACTCACCTTTCTTATCTCTATAAATAAATAGAAAGTTCTACAAGTTGGTATAAAAATCTTCACTTTTATATGTTTTTCTATCAAATTCTTCAAATCCTAATGATTTAATAAAATTATATGACACTTTATTGTCTATGAATACTTCACATCTGAGTTCTTTTATGCCTTTTTTTTTAAAATAATTCCATGCCGCCATTCCAATTACAGTTCCAAGCCCTTTACGTTGAAAACGAGGGATAACTCCAAGACCCGCGATTATTCCGTATTCATTACTTTTACCTTCAAAATCAAGAATTACAAAAGCAGCATCAATTCCATATACACTAGCAATCAAAATTTTAGTTTCTGGATACTCTAAGAGAATTTTCATAGATTGAATGGATATTGGCGAATAAGGTGTGCTTGAGGTCATCCAGCTTCGATTATATAAAGCTACAACACTCTCTAAATCTTCTAATTTCGCTTCTCTTATTTTTGCTCGTAGAATATTATGCTCTACTTTTTCCATTATTTGTTTTTCAAATTCTGGAGTAATATTCACTATTGATAATTTCATTTGGATGTATTCTAGTCCCGATGTAAGTAATAAGTTCTCTATATTATCGTTTGGAGCAACTTCTTTCTCAGTTGCTAGAAAAAAACTTCGAAATTTTCTTTTCTTTAAATTAATTCTTGATTCTGCCATAGTTGAATAAAAAAATTTGATTAAGCCAACCAAATAATTAAATGATTAAAAAATAAAAAAGTTTTATAAAGCATTAACATTATAACTCAAAATCTTCTTTACGATAAAAATTTCTTCCAAATTCTTCGAAATTCAGTCCCTTAACGAATCTATAGGACTTTTGATTATCCTTATAGACTTCACATCTTAATTCTTTCAAACCCATTTTTTTAAAATAATTCCAGGCAGCTAAACCTAATATTGTACCTAAACCTTTACCTTGGAATCGAGGAAGAACTCCTAATCCTGCGATTACACCGTATTCTTTATTTTCACCCTCAAGATCTAAAATTACAAATCCCCCGTCTATGCCGTAAACCTTTGATACAAGAAATACTGTGTCAGGATCGTAAAAAATTTTCCTAAGCGTATCCCACTCAATTGGTCTAAAAGGAGTATTAGATGTTAACCAAGCGCGATCATAGATGTTTTTAATACTTATGAGATCCTCTTCTGTTGCTTCACGAATTTTGGCGTGATAAATATTATGTTCAATCTTATCCTTTAAAGAATTCTCAAATTCTTCTGTAATTTTATCAATGGGCAATCTCATTTGGAGATATTCCATTCCCTTATCTAGAATCTCTTGCTGTAGTTCGCTAACTTCGCCCTTTTTGCTATCTTTTTCAATATGTAAAAAGTACGTTCTTAAGGTTTTTTTTTTCAAATTAAGTTTCTTTTTTAAATCTAACCTTTTTGCACACATTGTCTTCAAAAGAAGTATTAGTGAGATAGTATAACATCTAACTTTCTTCTTATTTCTTCTTCTATTTCCTCGTTTATTATAGCACTTCTTCTCAAAATTGCAATTCCTTGTTGAATTTTCTTTTGAAAGCTTGAATCTTCGAGTAAATTCCTATTTTCACATGAAAACTCAAAATTAGATCTCAGTGCCATATCTTCTTCGATCCTTTCTGTAAGAGTTTGTTTTAAATTGAGCATAGCTTCTGAAATTTCTTTGTACATATTATTCGGATCATTTGTAACAAATCCTGGAAAGACTGAAACCATTTTTTCATCCATAATTTGCTCGTTTTCAACAAACATAACATATAATGGCATATAAATCCAAATTATTGGTCGAGAAAACAATTCTGATTGGTTATCAGCTAAGGACCAAGATATTAAATTTTGAGCTTCTTGTAGACAATTTCCGTTTTTATTTTGGACAATACTTTTTATCTGGGAATATAATTCTTCAATCTGATTTTGTAGAGCTCTTATTTCTGAAATCTTTTTTTGTTTTTCTTCTTCATAAACAGATAAATTTTTGTCTCTATCTTGAAGTTTCATGTCTAATGAGGATTTGAATTCTTCCAGTTTCTTTTCTGCTTCGACATCAATTTCGAATGCGCGTTCTTTTAATTCCATATATTTCTGAGTCAAGGATGTAATGGAACTTACAAATTTATTACCTTCGTCTATTAAATATTTAAAATGGTTCTCAAAAGAATTTGTTAGATCATAAAAAACCTTACCTTTCAGTATCTCTGTATGTGTAAAGTTTCTATTTGTTTTTAGTATATCTTCTAACTGTCTTTCTGCTGTTTTAAATAATACCAAAATGTTTTCAATTACTCTTCTTTTCTCACTAACTTTCCATTGGTCAATTTTGTCACTTTCTAAAGCGATTTTTTCTTTGATTTGAGCCGAATCAATTGACTGGGAAGCTTTTGAAATCTGAGAAGAGAAACGCGAATTTACATCTTTTAATTGAACATTTATTTCAATTAACCATTTATCTACCTCTTTACTTATTAATTCAATCTGCGTATTCCACCTTAAAGCGTTTCCTTTCATATAATCAATTAAATTCCGATATTTATCTGCAATCTCTAAAGCCTGTTCCGTTGTAAAATTAGTTTCTAAGGGCATGTAATCCGCAACGGGTTTATATTCAGTAAATGGCAATAACTTCATTAGAGTTTGAAGGAATTCTGGATTAACTAAAGATTCTATTTTAAGTTTCTGAAATTCAGATTCTTCACTTTCCCCCAAAGACTCTGCCTCATTATCAAAATAATTTAAAACTTCTATGATTTTGTTTAATTCTTCAATTTGAGTTCGATTTTCTATATTTCTTAAAAGATGTCCGATCAAAGGCTGACGAGGCGGATTAGAAAGCTTCCCTTTTTTTGAGAACACATTTAGCCCGTCTAAGATTATGTGTGTGCTAATAACACCTTGAACACAGAGGAATGGCCAAAGTAATCTAGAAAATGATACCACTTTCTCATTTGAATCTAGAGTTTTTGTTAATAAATAAAATGCTAAGGCTAATTCATCAGATTCATTAATGGGGGGTATAGATTCAGAGGTAGTAAATAAGGGTAATATATATTGATTGCCATGGATTGACATAAAATGAGCTCTTCTGATCTAAATTTAATTTAATAATACAGTTTAAAATAATCTAATTAATTATTACTAAAAATTTTATTTAAAATTATTTTTTAGAATAAAGTTTAAAAGAAAAATTAGAAATTTATCTAAGTTGTTCGTAATTGTTCGCAATTACTATTATCAATAAGGATAATAGGATTAACAACGGAGGTAAAATAGCTCTCACATGAGGAAATCCAAAAGTTTCAAGCAATCCTTGAGCTATTCTTCCAGAAAAATAGATAAAAAATCCAATCGCATTTAAAGTATAAGAACGTCTTAGAACTCCAAATGTTTTTAGTGCTAAATAAACGAATAGAAATGGGATAACTATTACCATTAATGGTAGAAGAATAAAGTTAATGACAAATCTCCCAGAAGGATAACCAAAAATAGTTTCTAATTGAAATAATGGAATGTACTGATCTCTTAAGTCCGGATCCATTAAAACTGCATCTGGTAATGTTAAAGCAAAAATACCTACAATTATTGGGATAATAATAAGGCAAATTTTAAGTAGAAATCTAATATTCTTATTTCTTATAATTTCCTTAATTTTTGAATTTTCATCTGCTTTTTCTGAGCCAATCCCCACATCAGTTATAGGTGGAAAAATTAGAGTGCCAAAAACACCCATTAAGCAGGCAATTGCCATCCATGTAGAAAAAGTAGCTAATCGATATAATAGCATTAAAACCTCAACCAAATCTACATTACTCAACGTAACTTCTAGTTCGGGAGCGTAAAAATAGTAAACAATAAAAAAACCTCTCCCAGCAGCTAGAAATAAAAATAATATCGAAAAATAAAACCAATAAAGTTTTTTCGAAACTCGATACCTCATCAAAAGGAAATATGCGAAAATTAGAAAATAAAAACCTACTATAGCATAATAAAGACCCGACTCAATACCATCCCAAATGTCAAAATATTGAAAATAATCTTGAAAAATCATAATAGATCAAGGATTAATTTTATTAATACTATTTAATTTGAATTTTAAACTAAAAATTATAATAATATTATCTTTTAGTTATATAAAAATTTATTTTATTAAATATGAATGTCATTACCGATTACAACCTTTAATCTAATGTACAATCTTAAAATACAAATATTAACAATAATTCTAATAACTATTATAGTAAGGTTTTGATATAAATGAAGATAGAGGATAAAATTGATACTTTTAACTCATTATTACGACGTCGCGGTTTCATTTGGGGGCCTTCTCCAGAGATTTATGGGGGATTAGCGGGATTCTATTCGTATGGTCCAGCAGGAAAGGCCTTGAAAAACAATATATTATCTATATTTAGGCGTGAACTCAGAGCTTATGGGTTCAATGAAGTTGAATGCCCTGAAATTATGCCCAAAAAAGTATGGGAGGCATCAGGTCACCTAGAAAGATTTATAGACCCCGTTTTTCGTTGTAAAAAATGCGAAACAATGGTACGAGCAGATAGGTTTCTTCAAGAACAATTACCAAATGAATCAATTGACGGTTTATCTTTCAAGGAAATGAATAAATTAATGCAACAAAATAGATTGATATGTCCAAAATGTGATACTCCTTTTGAAAAAGTTGAAGAATATAATCTAATGTTGCAAACTATTATTGGAAGTGGTGTCACAGCTTATTTGCGTCCAGAAACTGCTACTACAACATATCTCTTGTTTAATCGTCTAAATCAAGATGCTCGGAGACAGTATCCTATAAAGGTTTTTCAATATGGGAAAGCTTTTAGAAATGAAATTTCTCCTAGACAATTAGTTCTTCGAATGAGAGCTTTTGATCAATTTGAAATTCAATTATTCATCGGAAAGGAGCAAGAATTAAATTTTGAAGAATATGATGAAATTAATCAAAATGTACTTCCATTATTGGATTGGAAATCTCAAGAAAGTAAAAACTTTATTCCCAATAAAATATCTCTAAAAGAAGCTGTTAATAAGGGTATTCTTAAGAAACCAGCATTTGCGTATTGCATATTTCTAGGATATGATCTAACTATAAAATTAGGTTTTCCCGACAACAAAATTAGATTAAGACAACATTCTCCTCAGGAAATGGCTCATTATGCTGACGATGCCTGGGACTTAGAAATAAACACGGAACAATTTGGTTGGGTTGAAATATGCGGGATTCACGATAGAACCGACTACGATTTGAAACGACATGGAGAATTTTCAAACCAAAACTTTAAAATTCCAATGGGAACAGATCCAGACTCGAAAGAAATTCCCCAAATACTTGAAATCGCTTTTGGACCCGATAGAATCGTTTATACTCTTCTTGAAACTACTTTTAATGTAGTGGATGAAAGAATAGTTTTAAATATAAATCCGCAACTGGCTCCTAATCTTGTTGCTGTTTTTCCATTAGTGAAGAATAGAAAAAATATATTAAACCTAGCAAAAAAGGTACATAAATTATTGTTAGATCACCGAATATCTTCTTTTTTTGATTCTGCGGGATCAATTGGCAAGAGATATAGAAGACAAGACGAGTTAGGAACACCATATTGCATTACAGTAGATTATGATTCGTTAGATGATAATACTATCACTATTAGATATAGAGACACAATGGAACAAAAGAGAATATCAATTTCAGAAATCTTAGACAATATTGATAACAAATAATAAAAATAAAAGTCAAAATATCCTTGAACACCAGAGGTTTTCAGAAAAAAATTTTAAAGAGAAGAACATTTTTCTAAAAAATATATCAATATTAAAAAATATTTTAAATCGCTTGTAGATTTATTATGAATTTCATAAACATTTTTAATTTAAGATTAAAAGGGAAAAGGAAAAATAGAAAAATTAGAATTTTATTCTGCTTTTTCTTCCTTATTCTGTTTCTTTTTAACGTTATCTATTTTAACGGTGATCTATTTACGGATATCGCTAATGAGAACGACAATTTCTATAATAATGTTGAAAATCTTGAATTAATTGATTTAAGTCTTTCTGCAGGTCCAGAAATTTTCGAAAATCCTTTTAAAGCTAATTTTTCCAATAAATGGAATTTTTTTAAATTCAATTATCAATCCGAATTAGATATGGGAATAGAAACATACTACAGAAATGGTAATAACCTGGGAGTAATAACTGACGATAAAGTATACTCTGTTGATAATTTATTATTATACAAAACCTTATTGAAGGATGATACCAATGCATTTGATACTTTTGATTTGTATTTAAAATTGAGAGATTCACCGTTATGGTATCAAGATAAAATTGATCCGAATGAATATGGCTTCATAAGGTCTTTTGATAACACTTCAGGTCAAATATCTGACGATACGCGTTATTTAATTGATAACCTAATGCCAATATTTCTATTAATTGATAATATAGAAAATGAAATTGACAGCTTTAGTATCAATACTATCTACCCTAAGGACTCAATTGAAGAAATCTTTCATTTAATAAATTCGACTCAATTTCGTGATAATACTTATGGGGGATTCTTTGATCATAACTCAACAACTGATAAATATGCAGACAGTAATATGTACGCTTTGCTAGCTGCTCTTGAAATTCGCCGAATTTATGATGAACTCAATTTAGATAATACTATTAAGAATAGTGCTTATGAAATAGCCAATATGACTATTGATAAACTTTTAAGTAAGTTATGGGATAATACTGATGGCGGTTTTGAGTATTATGGCAAAAACGACTGGTCATCAGAAACAGGGAGTACTTATAAATACTTAAAGACCAACGCGTTGGGAATAATAACCTTATTAGAATATTGGATTGATTCAGGCATGCAAAACGACTCCACTTATCTAAAAAATGCTACATTACTTTTTGACAAAATGGATGCTTTATGGGATTCGGGATTCAACGCTTATGAACAATTCCGGGATTCAACCTGGGTTGGTATTCCAATACCTAATGCTACATTCATAGACTTAGAAGCGAATTCTATCATGATGTCCGCATGCTTAAAGCTTTTTGAATATACGGGGAATCTTACTTATTATAATAGAGCATGGTTATTATTTAATACTTTTGAGAATGTATTTTATGATACTTCTGTTAATTCTTATATAAAATCAGCAGATCCAATTGACAATAACAAAAACTTATATGTTAATCTTAAATTATGTGAAGCTTATTTAGAAGCGTCTAAAATATATAACAATACAAAGTTAGAGTCATCTTTTAATGTAACCGATCAAATTCCAGATTATATTTTTAATCAAGACACCCTAAATATTACAAGCGTTTATTCTTACATAACAACAGATAAATTTTATAACATCACAACTAAATTATATGAACCCTTCACAGTCGAATATAAAATTGATGATGCTTCAATAAGTTATTTATTTAAAAACCCTGAGCAAGTAATATTAAACACAATAACACAACAAATTACGGATACTTCAACTACTCTGTTATTTAATATTACCGATGCCTTGGAAATTGGAGCGGGTTATAATATTCAAATTTTTGCAAACTCTACTAATTTTGGTACTTCTCATCTACTAAAACAATTTAATGTGGTTTCAGGGTTAGTAAATTCATCTATTCTGGGACTTCCCCCAATTTTATATCAAGGGCCAATAATAAATATTACAATTCCTGTCAATAATACAAGATCTAATGATGTTAACTTAACTATTTCCATGGAAGGAATTGATATTATTACAGAAATTCAAAATGTAACTTTTATCACTAATGTGCTAACAAATGTGTCATTTAACCTTACAACGATACTTGATGCTGCTATCGGCCCCCACACCATTAGTTTTAAATTTAAAGAAGGAAACACTACCTTTTTAGAAATAAAAAAAAACATTGAAATAGGGCATTCGTTTGATTACTCAAGTTTTATTTACGAAAATTCTATTGTAAATGGAGAAAGTGCTTTTGTTTCAATGACTTTAACTAATTTCTTACCCAATAGCACACAGATTTTCAATGTTAGTTTCTATCAAGATGATTTCGTGATATATGAAGAAGAAGTCTTTTTATTTGAAAAGGAAATAAAAACTATGTATTTCATTTTGAATTATTCTACAACCATGGCTAACAGCATCAATGTAACTATGGAGATTTCTAAGGGTAGCACAATTTTCTACACAAAACAATTTAGCCTTGAAATAATACCAAAGTATGAAATATTAAGCATATCCTTCCCAGAAACTATAGAACAAGGCGTTGCGGCTCAATTTATTCTAACAATTCAGAACAATCAAGAACAGTCTGAAGTATTTACACTTTATGTGAACGGTTATCCAGTAGAAACAAATATCAACGGATTTGGTCCTGGAATCAATAAAGTTGTGTTTGAAGTAATTCCTAGTATAAATCCTTATGATTTTGGTAAAAAATCTTATACATTCGAATTGAGAGACAGCTCTAATAATCCTATTGCAAGATATTACTTTGAAGTACAATTAGAACTATCTTCATTCAATTTAATTGTATTTTATATACTACCGGTGTTGATTCCAATAAGTATTGTTTTAATATATAAAAACAAAGAGATTAAACATAAACTATTAAGAAGATGATTTAATAATGAATAGAAAAAGTGGTTCAATAAGGTTATTACTTTTTATTGTATTTATTTTCGCGATGATAATTTTTTCCACTTGGGCAGTTTCAATAAATATCAACAATAACTTTTTACTTAATACAGAACAAGAAAACGAATTTTACGATTTTCAGAATAATTTTAATTTAAAAAGTTCGCAAAATGGAATAACTT
>JBHLLM010000080.1:0-9857 GCA_048885575.1 Candidatus Hermodarchaeota archaeon | reverse complement strand
CGCTTTAAGATTTGTAAGCTCTAACGCTTCCCTAATTGCCTCTGAAAGATTTACTCCTTTTTTTACAATACTTTGATCGGCTCTCCCAGATATTTTGTAGACATCTTCATCTTTTCTTTTTGCACACCCAAAAACAGGTTTTGATAGATCTATCACTCTACTTCTGTTGAATATTAACATTGAAGCAATTGTACCAATTATATTCTCTGAGATGACATCCTCTCCAAAAAAGAATTGGATGTAATCTTTATATTGGATTTTGTTGTTTTCTTCTATCCATGATAATGATTGGATTAATGATTTTCTATAATTTATTAAATGGTCTTTAGCTTTGTTGTAAGCCATTCTTCTATCCCCCATTGCTATAGCGATTCCTAACGAGCCATTATTACTTCTTCCGCATGAGTTTAAAAGATAAGAGAATTCGTTTAAATCGTGTAATTCAGATCCGACTATTTCATTTTTTAATATATATCTATTAATTATTAGTTTTTTTATGATTTCTGAAGGTTCAATGTCAAGTTTAAGAGAAATATATTCTATAATTGCAGAGGAAACCTTTTGTTTCTCGTCTTGATTAAGATCGTTTAGTGTTTTTATACTTCCATCTGAATTTTCCATTAAAATTCCTAAAGATTGTAAAAATTTTAACATTTTACTCGTATTATCACTTAATCCAGGAAGATTAAATTCGCTAGAATACGAAATAGCTTCATTTAAAGGTTTAATTGGAGAAAAGTTCAAATCATTTATCACTTCGATTAAATCGGTTTTAGTTGCATCCTCTAGAATGGTAGAATTTAAGCCTATAAAAGAACTATTAGGTCCTCGACATTGTATATCACCTGTGGCTCCTACAAGAGCAATTGGAGATAAATCTATATTTTTCTCATTTAAAATTTTAGCAAAAAAATAACATAAACCAGCTCCTGAAATTTCGCTGCTACCATCAACATCGTAAAAATAGGGATTAATATGCCATGGCCTCGAATTAGGGTATATTTCTCTAATCTTGTTGTTGTGTTTATCTGGTATATTCTGTGGTAAATGATGGTCAAGGATAATAAAAAATGGCTTTCCATTTTTAGAATTCAGCTTTTCAATTAATTCCAAATACTGTCCGCTCCCAAAATCAGAAAAAATCAGGAAACCTTTAGTTTCTTTAGTCTGAGCAATTTTTGAGATTTCTTCTCTTTCTAACTGCCTTAAAACTGAAATCTGAAAAGGAATGTTTTCTCGATATAAGGCTTTCCCAAGAATAGCCCCAGATGATAATCCATCGGCATCTAAATGGGTATAAATATGAACGGCGTTATCGATTTCTTTAATTCGACCTAAAAACCAATCCTTTGTCTCATTTAAATCAGTATTTAATAGTTTAAAGTTGTTGTCTGCGTTGCTCATTTTTATTAAAAATTATTATATAAACTTATATAATTATATTAAAGTAAGAATTTAATATTAAATACTCAATTAAAAAAAATGTGAAAAATATGACTCATCATATTAAGATAAATGAGTTGGCCTTGAGAATTGTTCAAAATATAATAAAGAGAAACGAATATTTTAAGGCTGAAGTGATTGAATATGGTAATGGAGCAACTGTTTTAGATATGACGAATGCATCATGGAATGGTGGAAAATTAGTGGGGGAGATTTGTATGGGTGGATTAGGTACAGTTGAGTTAACATCTTATAATTTGGATGGTCATTTCTTGCCTAGCGTTAACGTTTATACTTCCCATCCAATAATTTCTTGTTTGGCATCTCAACTTGCTGGATGGAATGTGAAATTAAAAAAAGAAATTGAAGAGAACGGTGCAACGAAAAACAAGAAGGTTTTTGAGTCCTTAGGTTCAGGACCTGCTAGAGCTAAAAGCAAAGTTGAAAAATTATTCAACGAGCTTGATTATACTGATGACTCTGATTGTGCTGTTATCGTTTTTGAGACTGCTAAACTACCTAACGAAGAAGTGATGACATTAATTGCGGAAAAGTGTGGAGTGACACCAAACAAAACTTATGCTCTCTGTGCACCAACTGCTTGCTTAACTGGGTCTATTCAGGTTGCAGCGCGAATTGTCGAAACAGGTCTTCATAAATTGCATGAAATAAAATTTCCATTAGAAGTTATTAAAGATGGATTTGGTATTGCTACTGTTGCTCCTATTGCTAAAGATGATTTAGGAGCTATGGGTAGAACAAATGACTCAATTAACGCGGCAGGGATGACATATTACACTATCGATGTTGAAAAAGAAAAACAAGACGAAATCTTTGATCTATTGAAAAAAGCTCCGGCAAATACCTCATCAAGTTATGGTAAACCTTTTTTAGAAACATTTAAAGCAGCTAATTATGATTTTTATGCGATTGATCCTGGATTATTTGCTCCTGCGTTATATACAGTAACAAATATAAAAACTGGAAAAAGCGTCACTGTAGGGGAAATTAACCATAAACTGCTAAAAGAATCTTACGACCTAAAATAGAAGTTAATATTTTAATAACTCTTAAAATTTTATTTACTTATTCTTTAGATTGACAAATAGTTTTAAAAATTAGTTAATTCGTCTTGATATTTGAGAATTTCTGCGTCAGAAATATCTCTATCAACTGTAATTTGTTTTTGGATACCTAGATAAGCACAAGCGATTTTTGCAGCAGCTGCAATTTCTGCTTTTTTTAATGTTAGAGAATATTCATCAAATGATTGTACTGATCCAGTATTTAGAGAATCATCATACCTCATGTTCTCATAATTTTTTTTATCCTGTAATTGAAACGATCTTTCAGATTTCATTTTAAACAATAAAGAACCCATCTTATCTGCAACATTAAAAGGTAAATTGTTTTTATCTATAATTCTAATAATGTTATTGATGTCAAAATAATTTAAAGTGTCATATTTCACCCTTAAAAAACTTTTAAGGTTATCAGAATTTGTTTGGCATTCAATCTCAGTCCAATCATGAATTGCTAATCTTCTTCTAAAAAAGATTAATTCCCAATCAATCCCTAGCTCTTTTATGAACCTAAGTAATTTATCATCATTCGGTTTTTTTGATTCTATTATAATAAATAATTGCAATCCATAGTATTTATGCTCCTGTTGGAGAAAATACCCTCGCTGTTGCATTGAAGCAAGTATTATAATTTTAACTGAATAAATATTATCAGAAACATCCCTTTTTTCGCACTTTAAATAAATAACATTTCCTTCTTCGCTCACATATTCGCTATCTAAAAAACCTAGGATGCTATCATTATTTTCTTTAATAAAATCTCTCAAACCACTTAAAGTCGGTTTTACATCAAACTTTATTAAATCTTTTTCTCTGATTGTAACATAATCATTATTACTTCCCCCGACGGCAAGCTTTATGCAGCGCAACTTCAACTCTTTGTCCGTTCCAAAAGTATTTTTAAAAGCATCTATTAAAGGGAAAATTTCTTCTTCTAATATATTAAGATTTGCCATCGAACTTTCAAAAGGCTGAGGATTTTCTAATATTGCGTTTAATACAGGTGCTTCTGAAGAATCTACTTCAATTTCATAATCTTTAGCTAAATTCTTACGAATAACGCAAACCGATCTCCTTTTTTCATTATACATTGAAAGAGATGTAGAACTATCTATAACCGCACGAAATTCTTCGGTGAATCTCTCGTCAGGACCTTTAGATTTAAGCTTTCTTTTTCCCATAAATTTAATTTAAATTTTATTTTTACTGTTGAAATAAAAAAAGGATAATCTTATAATTTTATGTCTTTTATTTTATATTTTTCTTAAAATAAACATTTAATGTCAACTTATTAAAATAAAAATAGAGATGTGATTTACCGTTTCCTTAAGCTTTACATCGATTTTAATTCAAATTTGAAATTATCACTATTAACCATCTATTTAAAGGTAAGATATTATTATAACAAAACAAACTAGTATCAATAAAGGTTTTAAAATTACTCTAATTCTGTATCTAGGTAATAATTATCGTCTCTTTTATAATATACTACTGTAGAACCAAAATTATTACGTACAGTATATTTATCACCTTCCACATCTAATAATTCAATCGAATATGGCAACCTTCTATTCCGTAAAATTTCTTCAACGATTTTTTTCTCTTCAACAGGATCCATAACAATACATAATCAAGTAAATAAAAAAAATTTTATGATTCATTGAATTTCAACAATATTATTATAAGACTTCTACTCTGAGGCTTTCCCTGTAACCTTCTTAATATCCAATCTCATAATACATGTATCAACATAAGATTTTTCATTTTTCAAAAATTCCTTTTTCATTTTATTTGGATTTTCTTCTAAATGATCTAAAATTATATGAAACCCGTGTTTTTTTTGTACGATATCTTTCAGAATTACCATTTCCCCCCAAAACACAATAGAACGATATTTATGTGAACAAGCACTCATAATATAGCCTAAATCCTCAATGATCGTGCCACAAACATTCGGATTTTCCTTTAGAATGTCGATTTTCAATCCAAAATTCGCACTATGAAAGTACAAAGCATTTTGATTCTTATCAAATCCATAACTTAAGGTAGTGATATAAGGTTCGTCCGATCTACACATTGAAATGGTTGCATACTTGCCTTTTTTCAAAATCTGTTCTATTCTGTTTTTGTCTGTTATTTCTCTTTCTTTTTTTCGCATATGATAACTTTGCAAAATTTTTTCCACCTATATCTTTTAAATATAAAATTTAAAATAATTATGACGAAAAGTAAGTATGTATCATAAATCCTCGGGATTTTACTTCGAAATTTAAAAAGAGAAAATCGTTACTAAATTATAGTATTTAAAATTAATCGTTTTAACGATTTTATTAAGAAACTGTGAAATTTTTAATAAAAGAAACAGTTTAAAAACCTAGATATATGTTTATATATATATAATACTATTAATAATATCTATTTTGGGACTCTGACTATGGCTAAACAAGCATTAGATATTGGTTTTTTTAGCACTATGTATAGTCAGATCAACGGAACAGCTCATGCTGTAAGATTCCTTTCGGAAGCAATCGCAAATCTTGGCCATAATGTCCATGTGTTTGCACCTCGAATTCAGAATGGTTATCAAATACCAAAAACTTTGCATTTTCACGAAATTGGGGGTGCAATTATCGGAAATAATACTGGATTTGTTTTAAGCGCTCCTTTACATAAAATCTTTTTTTGCCAGCATGATTATTTAGATATTGCTCATATCCATACGCACGCAGTAGTAGGATCTATGGCTATCAATTGGGCTAAATATTTAGGAATACCTATGATAGGTACTCATAATAGTCCTATGCAATATTATACAGCTCAATATGTTCCAGTTATTGGTAATTTATTGACTAAAGGAGATCTCATTTGGAGATATGAACGCCATATTGTCGATAAATACGATTTTGTTCATGTAGCTACTAAATCTAAGAAAGATCTACTGAGAGATTATCGGTTTAAGGAACCAATTGTATGTATGACTAATGGCATAAGAGATTTATATTATACAAATTTAAAAGAGAACGGAATTCGAGAAAAATATGATTTAGAAGATAAAAAGATTCTTCTCTATGCTTCAAGATTATCTCCAGAAAAGCATCCCCTTGAGATTATCAGAACATTCAAAAGAGTACATAAAGAAGTTCCCGACGCGCACTTATTATTAGTCGGTAGTGCTGGTCCGTCAAATGATCATGTAAAGCGATTAATAAAGAAGAAACAATATAGAGATTTTGTCTCTTATGCTGGAAGGGTTCCTTTTCCAGACTTGTTAAAATTATATAATGCCGCAGATTTAACTTGTTTATGGTCATGGGTTGAAGCTGAGGGGCTTGTACTACTTGAAGCAATGGCGCAAGGTACCCCTAATGTGGGGGCAAATGCGTGCGGTATTAGTAATATAATTCGTCACGGAAAGACAGGGTATTTAGCTAATAACCTTGAACAATTCACAGATTATGTTGTTAAACTGTTAAAAGATGATGATCTTAGAGCGGAATTTGGTAAGAATGCTCAAGAAATTGCTCAAAATTATAGAGTAAGCGAAA
Organism: Candidatus Hermodarchaeota archaeon; assembly: GCA_048885575.1. Lineage (GTDB taxonomy): Archaea > Asgardarchaeota > Lokiarchaeia > Sigyniarchaeales > SOKP01 > SOKP01. The sequence continues at coordinate 3,787 of JBHLLM010000080.1, read as the reverse complement.
TAGCGAAAACTTGGATAAAGTTATATAAATTCACGATTGACCAACTTTATCCATTACGGTATAATAGAGAAGATAGAAAAGTTAGAGTTGAATTGGTTAAAGAATTCATCCAAAACTTACCTAATGTGACATTTTAAAAGTTATTTAAAGTTCTGATATGTTCTAATTTTGCATTACATTTCTCACATAGATGATTCGATTTTCTATCAACTTTTTGAATATTTGCAGAAAACGACATAACGCATTTATTGTTAAAACAATGTTCAAAACCTAAAATTATGTGTCCAATCTCGTGGATAGCTTCCTTTATTATCCTATCTTCAACTGTTTCATTTTTATAAAAATCCAATAAATTGTGAGTAGAAACTATAGCACAGTTATGTTTAAGGTTTGCTTCCCCAAAAAGAAATAATAATTTTTCATCACTACTCGAATAAATTGGGAGATCAGTCAATCCTAGACCGATAGCTACATTTTTTTCTGACATTTGAGTTTTAATCATTGAATAAAACTGATTAGTTGGATATAATATTACTTTTGTTAAACTTCGGTCTAATAAGTTAAATTCCTCCTTCTTGGTTAATTTGAATGAAAAGGTATCTAATTTTATCTGTTCGATAAATATAATGTCAAAAAAAAAGGAATTGAACACTAATTCTATTCGAAATTTTAATTTTTCTGAAATAGCCGAAGATACTTCACCAATGAACAATATTAGCAAGTAACAAGGATAGAGGTTTTTATTAAAGGTTTTTTGATTAAGGGGTACATCTAAAGGTTGTTTAACTAAAATATGTTGTTCATTTCGATATTTTGACATGGTAGTATTATTTTAACCTCTGAGTATACTATATTATAAACCATTATTAATATATATTTAAGCTATTATTAATTTTATAATTTTAAATAATTATTATAAAAGGATTTTTATACTATTATTATGCCAGCTAACCCAGAATCTTTAGATATTCAAGATAATAAACAAGAACCACCTAAAGAAATAATAGAAAAGGATTTTATCCCCCATTTTCTACCCACCTATCGAATTAAATCATCCTTGTATCCTTTACCGATTCTTATTGCAGTAGTGGTTGCGGGAATTCTAGCTTATCTAACCTTTTTTGTCGCTGGTGTCGAAGTAGAGGAGAGTTACTTCCCTGAAGAGCAATTTGGAGCCTTGGCAGTTGTATTAAATGGTGTTATTTTCACTCTAATTGCTGCTATTTCCGCTTTTACGATAATCTTTTTAATGCGGAGATTAGGTATGGGGGTACTAAAATACATTTTTGGATTGAGTTTTGGTTTTGTAAGTTTCTTCATCACATTAATGTTTTTAGATGTTATACTTTTTTTAATTTTTATTCAATTTCCTCAAACAGATGTAGTAGTCAACTTTTATTTTTTATTTTCAAATGTCTATATCCCTACTTTTACTGCGATTTTAGTTTTCCTACTCATTTACAATTATTTTAAATCAAAATCAGTCAAAACTAAAAATTTTATTGTTTTATATATTAGTTTGTTAGTTAGTGCTTCAATGAGCATAGTTTTACCCTTTTGGAGCACACTAGCTATATTAATTGGTATTTCATTGTGGGATATTTTTGCTGTCCTCTATAAGCGTGGACCTATTAAGACAATGATTGACATAGTATCCGATAACAGCGAAGAGAGCAGTTTTAGTAAAGCGGAGGTGGCAGAAAAAATTAAAAGTGGGAAAGGAGTATATGATACTTCCAAATTAGAAATAGGCATTGGAGACTTAGCTTTTTATAGTTTACTTACTTCCTCCGTCCTTCTTTTTACTAATAATATAATAATTGTCATTTTAACAACAGTTGCAATATTAATTGGAACTGGAATTACGATATCGGGATTAAAAAGGAATAAGATTTTACCCGGCCTTCCAATCTCGATATTCTTGGGTATAGGCACTTTTGCGATCTATCAATTGATAGGAACTTTTTTTATATGATTTCTGATTCTTTATAATAAGTATTTGTTCTTTTCATTTACTTTATTAACAATAGTTCCCAAGGTTATTCCAAAGAAATGGTAGATTTAAATCGTATTAGGACATTTGCTGTTATTGGGGCAGGCACAATGGGAAGGGAGATAGCACAAGTTGCTCTAATGTCAAACTTATTTAAAAAAGTCATTTTAAATGATATTAGTGGAAATGCTTTAACCAGTGCTAAAGAATACATAACAGCTGGTCTTAAGAAAATCGAATCAAAAGGAAAATTGGTTCAAGGTTTAACAACAGATTCCCTAATTAATAAACTCTTTATCACTAAAGATCTAATGAATTCCATTAAAGATGCTGACTTTATTGTAGAAGCGATACCCGAAGTAATGGAATTGAAGCAGGAATTGTTTAAAGAACTAGGACAATTCGCACCTGAGCATGCTATATTGGCAACAAATACATCAACAATGAGTATTTCTAAAATCGCCGAAGTATCAAATAGACCTGAGCAAGTAATTGGAATGCATTTTTTTACACCAATACCTCTACTTAGGTTAATTGAATTAATAAAAGGGGAAAAAACATCGCAAGAAGCATTTGATATAGGAGTTGCACTCGGTCAAAAACTACCAGCACTCAAAGGTAAAAGATATATAGCAAAAATAGAAAAAGAAAGCCCTGGATTTATTGTAAATCGTTTAACAATTGCCACAAGCTTATTATTTAATTGGATATTAGATATGGCCACTGACAAAGGAATCCTTTATGCGAAGATCGACAACGATTTCGTATCTCCTCCTGAATTAGGGCCATTAGCAAAATGGGATTTTTTAGGTCTAGATGTTATTTGTGATGTAATGAATTATTTTGTTGAAAAAATATCGCCAGAATTTGCTCCTGGTAAAACTCTCACAAATCTCCTCAAAGAAGGTAATCTTGGAAGAAAAACTGGAAAAGGTATTTACGATTGGGTTGAAGGAAAACCTAATATTGAAACTAATGAAAAAGCAGGATTATTCAATCCAGAATACTATTACGCAATTCAATTAAATGAAGGCTGTAGGCTATTAAAAGAAGGGATAGTCTCTGGCTATAAGATCATCGATGATACGATGTTAGCGGGTATGGATATGCCTGGACCCTTTGGAGCTGGGAAAAATAATTACGAAAAATGGTCATTATTACTAGATGAACTGGCTGAAACCACTCAAATAAGCTACTTTAAACCTTGTGAAATGATGAAATCTGGAGCTTTTCTTAAACTTAAAAAATAATTACTTTTTAAAGCTAAAATATGTGTAAGAAGTGATAATAAAAGTAAAGTACGAGTATTAAATATACCAAATCTTTATTTAATGTAAATAAAAATTAGTTTGACTATGATATTTTGAACGAGAAAAATACCTCCCCTAAATCAGGGTTCGATAAAATTATAGATTTCTTTAACGAAAATCTAGAGTTAAATCGACCAATAGCCATAGCAGAAGTCGTGGAAAAAACTGGTTTTTCGTGGAGTTTTGTGAAAAAAACGCTTTCTAAAATAAAAGAGCAATATGATGGATTTTACTTCGAAAAGTCTGGAAGCACATGGATTATTTGGAAAGACAGGGATCATATAATTAAGAAACTAGATGAAACTTGCTCCAGATTTTTAGATGAAAAAGGAGAAGAAGGTTGAATTTTGAATCAATCAGATTTCTCCATCTCTTTAATAGCTACATCCTTATCTAAAAAATTAAGTTCAAGAATTATTTTTCCCCATCCTCCGCATTTCAATCCTATATCAAAACAGCCAACTCTTTTGACTCTCATTTCATT
>JBHLLM010000079.1:0-9901 GCA_048885575.1 Candidatus Hermodarchaeota archaeon | reverse complement strand
GAAATCCTCCATTTTCTACAAAGTAAGTTTTAATAAGTGGTACGAATAACTCCATTTTAAGCGTATTGGGATGAAAACTTAGAATTATTGAATTCCCATTAGTCACTAGTTCATTTTTCAACTTCTTCACTGAATTAAGTATCGCAGTGGGTCCGTTTTTATCCAATCCATTAGTAGGACCAATTCCATTTGATAGAAAATCTCTTGATTTTCGTCCATCCGCAGATGCCGCAGTAAAAACTCCAAGTGCCAAGTGAAAAGAAGTGCTATAAATTCCGGGATTATACCTACCTCCTCTATAGTTATTATGTTTAAGGATTTCCTCACAAAACAATTTTACAACATCATGTGCTATGTCATCGACATAATCATTATCGTTTCCGAATTTTGGAATTTTGTGGATAAAGAACTGCCTCCACTCTTCACCCTTTTTCCCCCGATATATACCTCTATAATTCTTTGAGAGCATGGTTATAAGTTCTTCTAAAGAAAGTAATTCATCCTCAAAAACCACTTTTTTAATTACTGCTAAACTGTCAACGACAGTAGCAAATCCAATAAGTTGAGTAGTTGTGAAATCGTACTTAGCTCCTCCATTTGTAATATCTAATCCGTTTTCTATACAATCATCTGTTGTAGCAGATAAAAATGGTTGTGGACAAAGTTCCGCTATAGTTTTTTCCAGAAGTTGCATGGTATCTACCATATTTTTAACAATATATTTAAGTTGATTCGAAAATTCGTCCCATAGATCAGGGAATGAAGAGATTTTCTTTGAATTTTTAAGACCATATTCTTCTCGAGTAAACATGTCTGTTCCATTGTTTAAGGTTAATTCTAGACACTTTACGATATTTAGTTGAGTCGCATTTGTACATCCAAATGATTTACACGGATGTACTGGCTCAACACATCCTATAGGTGCATATTCACGTGAATCTTCGAGCGAATAACCAAGAGCATTGAGACCTGGAATCATTACTAAATCGTTAAATAAGGCAATACTTGCTCCAGATTTAATTGCTTCTCCGGTTTTATAAATTAAATCATCTGGAGTTTTTTCATGAATGCGAACAGAAAAAGCAGGTTGAACCGTTTTTAGTTTATTATATGCTTTCAAGAGGAGAAATGATAATTCATTGGTAGCGTCATTGCCATCCCTGTCTACACCTCCAATCGTTAAGTTTTCAGCAATGGGTGGTCCTTCACCAGCTACAATTCCTTTATGGAGTACATAATTCCATAATGTAGAAAGTTTCAAGTAGAAGCATTCGATTAAAAACTGAACTTCTTCGTTATTAATAATACCACGTTCTTTGTCTATAACATAGTATGGGTATAAAACTTGATCTAAACGACCTATACTAATTGCAAAACCTCCGTCTTCTAAACCGGATATAATGTGAGTAAAATAGATTAGTTGCAAAGCTTCTTTAAAAGAATTAGGGGGATTATTTGATATATTAGAACAAATTTCAGAAATTTCTATATATTCATTTTTCCTCGATTTTATATCCTCTTTTTCCGCCAATTCGGCTGCTAAAATCGAAAATCGTTGAATAAATTTTTTAGCACCTTCCAAAACAATAATTATTGCCTCTAAGAAGTTTAGCTTTTCTTGGTCTTGTGAAAAATCCTTTATTTTATCTTTAGCTTTTTGAATCAAGCCATTATATCCCAATTTTAAGACATTTTGGTGTCCCGGGAAAAAATGACCAACTCCATTTGTCATGTTGGTATCTACGACATAAAGTAGCTTTAACATAAGTTCCGTTAATTCAGGATTAAGATAAGAATCAAACCTGGATTTAACCGTTTCTTCCTCACATTCCCAATATGGGATAACTTTTTCCTTTAAAAATCTCTTGTCGTCTTCAGAGAGTAAAAATCGTTGAATTTCTCGATTATTATACAGCTCTAGATCTTGTTCAAGCGTATCAACGCGTACTTCTGGATAAAGGGGAGTTCCTACAAATTTAGTGCATCTATTTCCTACAATAAATTCGTCATCCCATATTTTTATCGTCATATTAGTCAATAAATGGTACATAGCTTTCGCAAACCTAAGGTTTTGGGGTTCATTTTTCGTAGTTTTATACGACTCAGTGAAAAGCTTAGCTCTTTCTATACAGAGCTCATGTGGTTGCGAAACAACAACATCTTTCATTTTCAAAGTGCGATCTTTATAATCAGGTTGAGAAATCTGCTCCACTTGCATTTAATATCAACATAATTTGTATTCAACAATGTCGAATAAATACTTCTATTAAAATTTAATATGATTACAAAGCTAAATAAAAGTTATTAAAATTGAACATAATTTCTCTCAATTTAGGATTAAGACTTCATTAATTAACCCTCTCTTATGGGAATTACTATTTATATTACGCTTAGCCTTCAAAGTAACAATTCTAAAATCTTTATATAAATCTAATATGAATTCGGAATATGAATTACTCAATATAATTTTACACCCTCTTTTATCAAGTTCCTCAAATACCTCAAATAATTTTATCTGTGAAGATCTATTAAAACTATTTTTTGTATAGCTTGTAAATAGAGCAGTGTCAGATAGTGGGAAGTAAGGCGGATCTAGGTAAATAAAATCACCTTCTTCAGCAAAATCTAAGCAGATTTCGAAAGAACCAAGATATATTTCAACATTCTCTAAAGCCCGACTAACTTTTCTTAAATTTGGTTCGTCGCATATTTTTGGGTTTTTATGCCTTCCAAAAGGAACATTAAAAAATCCTTTACTGTTAACGCGATATAATCCATTGTACCCGCTTTTATTTAAATAAATTGATCGTGAAGCTTTCTCAACATTTGATATTTCAGCAAATTTTTTAGGATCTCGATCTAGAGCTCGAATTTCATAATAATAATTCTTTTCGTATTTATGTTTCTTTAGAGATTTTATTAAATCCTCGATATCTTCTTTTATGACCTTGTAGCAATTTATTAAATCGGGATTATTATCTGATATAATTGAATTATCAGGAAGTAAGTGAAAAAAAACAGCTCCGCCACCAACAAAGGGCTCTATGTATCTATTATAATTTTTAGGGAAAAAGTTCTCCATTTGTGAAATTAGTTGTCTTTTTCCGCCAGCCCACTTTAAAAAAGGATGTGGTCGTGTATTTTGCGTCAAATTTCTAGCAAAGATCAAAATGTTTTTTGTACTATTTATACTATATAAAAATATAGATTAAAAATTAATAATTACTATAACCTTAAATAAAATATATTTAGAACCACTATTCCAGTAGATTGTAAGATGATTGATAAACAAAAATTTGAGGAACTGTTTAACAAACGGCTTATCAAGGATATCTCTGAGGAACAAATTGATATTGTTTTATCAGGACAATATGGTAAGGCTTTAGAATTACTTAGAGACGCAGAGGCAACAGGGTTGTTCCCTGCCCTTGTTGGACCGCCAGGAGTAGGAAAAACAATTCTATGTCGATATTTTGCTAGGTTAAGAGCTGAGGAAAACAAAAATAAGAATTTCAATTGGCTAACCATGGACGAATCCATAAAACCTAGCCACTTCATAGGCAGTTTTGACCCAGCGGTAACATTAAAGAAAGGATTTGTATTAGAAGCATTTAATCCCGGTCCACTTTTGAGAGCAATGTTGGAAGGTGGAACATTTTTAGCAAATGAAATAAATCGAGCTACTGAATACTCACAAAATACTTTATTAGAGCCTTTAGAAGAAGCATCAATTAGTATCCCTCACTTGGGTAGGATAAAAGCTGATAAGGATTTCTTTTTTATTTCTGCTATGAATCCAGAAGAACTATCTGGAACTCATAGATTATCTGAAGCTTTAAAAGATAGAATAAAAGTCTGGATTAAGTTATCATACCCAGATAAAGCCACTGAACTTGATATAATAAGAATAAATTTACCGGAACATTTCACAATAGAAGAATCAGAATTAGAATTGATTTATTCTATAATAAATGAAACGAGAAAGAATAAAATAGATATTGAAATACCCGCCTCTATTAGGGCTGGTATTGCAATCGCTAAATTATTAGCTCGTAGAAGAATACTAGAAAAGAAAGGAGAAATAAAAGAACAGATAACTTTACATGAATATCTTTCACAAGTAACTCAAAATGTATTGTTAGGAAGCATTAAACCAAAACCAGGAACAAAAGTTGAAAATATAATTGAAAATATAATTCATAAAACTCTAGGTGTTTAGGAGGCAGAGAGTAATTTTATGGGAGTTTTTCCTGAAAATCCTTGTGAGTTTGCTGTGGACTTTATTCGAAAAATGCGAAAGCACCGAGAAATTGTTCAAATTCCATCTTCAAGGCAAGTACTTTCAATCCCCAAATTAATTTTATCGAGGTATTATCGAAAAGGTTTGGTTACACCTAATGACTATATTGAAATTAGTGCTGTAACCTCGTTTCCTGACAATCAAGAACTAGCGAAAGATATTGCTTTCCAGATACTTTTTCCAAATTACAAAAAAGATATTATGGATTCTTTTTTTAAAAGTGAGAATTATCTTGAAGATGAATTTGCTGAAGACCTTTTAGATACTGATATTCAGTCAGAATTGGATAATCTTCAGGAAATGATTGATGAAATTGAGATGACTAAATCAATTGATACAAACAAAATCCAAAAACTAGAAGAATTTCTGGAAGAGTTAAACTCTAAAAGGGATGAAGAACCATTTAAATCTGCATTACATTTTTTTAACGATGATTCAGAATTATACAAAGAAGAAATTTCCTCATTAGAAGAATTGATTCAAGAAGCACAGAAACGGTTAGAACAAAAGATTAATTCTCTGAATCCAGAGGATTTGAAAGCAGGGTCAAATTTAGGACTCAATGATTTGATTCAGCAAAATTCATTAAGAGAATGGGAAAAACTAGCGAGTAAAGCTCTAAATAATCAAAATATTGCTGAAGATTTATCGAAATTAATCAATTCAGATAAGCTAGATGATCTATTAAAATCTATTAAATTCATTGATGAGACTTCAAATAATCAAAGCGTAAAAAAACAAATCCAAAACGCAAAAAATCAACTTCAGAATAAACTTCAAAATCTAGATCAATTATTTAACGCTGCAAAAACTTTAGGTGAAACTCCTAAATTTGATCTTGATAATATTTTGAATAACTCTTTACAACAATCTTCTTTTGAACATAATTTTAGCCTAGCAGATTCATTAGATCAATATTTTGGGACCAAACTTAGAGAGGAATTGCTTAATAAACTTGATCAGCAACTTTCAAACGCACAATTAAATCTATCATTAGAAACCTTAACCGAAAATGCATTTGCTAATAAATCTTGGAACAATCTATTTAATCAAGCTCTTAAGAACGCAATTAATGAAGCAAATAATCAAAATATAAAATTTGAAGCATTTAAGTCGTTATCTCATCAAATACAACAACTAATGAACAGTTGCCCCAGTATGCCTTGTGGACAAAAGATATCCCAAAAATTACCTAATTTAGTGTCAAAAACACTTGAGTCTTGTGAAACACCAGATCAATTAAAAAACGCTACAGAATTTCTAAGAAAGATTGGTTTAGAACCTGAATCAGAAGATATAAAAAGGGTAGGGAAAAGCTTAGAAATGTCTGAGGATGAAATATACGAATTACTTGAACCTAATTATCAATTGTTAAAAAAAATGGTTGAAAATAAAATTGCAGATTTTCAGCGACTTAGCAACTTAATAGAAGAATTACAAGATCAGTTAAACAGAGAAAGAATTAAAGAACTTCTTAGCAGTGCTTTAGCTAATGACAATAGGGATGCTTTAGGGGCTATAGGTCATTTTGATCTGGGAGAAGCTTTAAAAACTGCGCAACAAATTGGTGGAAAAGAAGGGCAGGATAAAGTAATCTCTTGTTTGTCTGCTGGAAGCGGAGAAAATCTCCTTAAGCAATGGTTTATCCATCGAAATAATCTTCCAGAAAAGGTAAAAATAAAAGTAAAAGAATTAGCAAAAAAAATGCTTATCGATTTAGGTATTTATTATTCAAGAGCTCGCTTGGGAAGTGCAACAACAGGACAAATACCAATTAATGTAGTAAGACCATACACCATAGGAGATGATTTTGAAAATATAGATTTAGAGGAAACAATATTCAATCTTCTGGAAAAAGGGAAAAAATTAGATCATATTAATTACGATGATTTTTATGTTTACGAGACCGCTAAGGGATTGCGCTCGTTTTGCTTTGAACTCGACATTAGTGGCTCGATGACAGGTGAAAAACTTGCGTATATGGCTATTTGTGTAACAATGTTAGTATATGGCATGCGAAAAGACGAAATAGGAGTTGCCTTTTTCGAGTCAGACACGCATGTATTAAAAAAATTGTCAGAAAAAGTAGAATTAGAAAAATTAGCGGATGATTTACTTACAGTTTCTGCAAGAGGAGGTACCCGGCTTCAGAGTGCTTTAGAATGGGCAAACAAACAATTTAAAGAAAATTCAAACTCTCGTGAAAAGTTAAATGTCTTATTTACTGATGCAGAAATCTACGATATTCAGCAAGCCAAAGAAGAATTAAGGAAATTTCGTTCCTTGAACGTAGATTTCATTTTAGTATCTCCAGAATCCTCCTTTAATTTAAATGAAGCAAAAAAGATGGTGAAAATAGCTGGAGGACAGCTTTTGACAATTAAAGATTGGAATGAGTTTCCAAAATTAATGTCAGAGATTATAAAATCGAGATTTTAAAAATATGGCTAAAAATTTGCTTTCAGAAATAATTATTGAAAAGTATGGAAAAGAGTTATATAAAAAATCAATCGAATACCCAAAAAATAAAATTAATATAATTTCCTTAAAAGATGATCCAATTAAGATAAGGATAATCATTCTAGATAATGAACATGAATATCATTTAATCATAAACGAAGACAAAATAAACAAGAACAAAAGTGAAATTTTTCATGATTGCCCTAATTTTTTAATACACAGTGATCCTGATGACAAAATCTGCATCCATCTAATTAAGCTCTTAACAATGCTTAATCCATTGATATCTTTAAAATTAATAGAAAAAATTGACGACTTTACTTTAACATCTGAGGATTTTGGTTCTAAAAAGAAAAGTAAGAACTATCTAAAACTCGCAAATATATGTATTGATAGCAATAATTGCGTTGAGGGTTTAAGTTATTTAAACAAAGCTATAATGAATCAGCAGGACTGTGAGCCTATAATTGAAAGATATTTAAAAATAGCTATTGAAAATAATTTATTCATCGAATTTTTTGGATTTTTACAATCTGCGTATAGTAATGAATTAGGCAATTATGTATTTAAATATAATCATTACATAGAAGAAGGTATGAGACAATTTTTGAAATCTACTTCAAAATACTCGTTTTTTGAGATACTACGAATAATCGAATATACCGATAAATTACTAGATTTCTATGAATTTCAAAGTGAATCCTTTGTAGAATCATTAATAACAGAATTATTAAAAATGGCTCATTCCGAGAATTTTAATGAAAGATATTTCTCTATTTATTTTATCAAAAAAAAATATGAAGTTCTTGCAAGACTCAATCCTTTATTTAGAGAATTTATTACTTCAGAGAGTTTTGAATCATTCAAAGTCGAAATTGTTAATTATTTTAAAAATGCGATCGAAAACTTCAGTATTATCGATAAATTGAAGCTTATGAAGAACCATTTCGAAGTATTTGAAATTCCAAAAACCTTGTATTTCGATAAATATAAATCTTACAAGAATGAAATAAAAGAATTAGAAAAAAAAGTATATTTAAAGAAATTTGCATTCCTCAGACTTCTTAAAGAAAAGTATAAGATTAGAACATCGAAAATAGATTTTAGGAAAAAAAGAAATACCTATATTGTAAATCACAACAAGGAGAATCTTGAGAATCCCGCATATCATTACATAATAGATCATATAGGGTTTTACGGAATAAATGATTCTACTATTAAATCTTCAGAGATTGGTGTTAATTATTTAATCATTAAAGAATTGTTTTTAGATGATTTACAAAATTTTCCAGATATCTTCTATTATAATAAACAATTTTGGGGTGAACAATATGATTATGAAATTAATTCTATAGATGTATTCTCACTTATTAGCAAGCCAATAGAATATAATTATGACATTGATCAGGATTACTCAGATATTAACGATCTTATGATCATCGAATGGGATTTGGCTAATAAACCAAGGCAAGGTAGTTTAGTTAATGCGTATGGAGCTCAAATTGTAATTCCGGATCAAAATACACCTCTCTATCACGATTTAAAACCTTTTGATTTATGTTATTGTCAAAAAACACCAGTAACAATTGAGGGAAATATCATCAAAACGATTAATGTGATTACAAAATGTTCATTCAAGGATGCTATAAGCAGTATTGAAAAAGGTATGGCATTTATAGAAGGTTACTTCCCTTTAGGTTTAATTAAATCCGTTCTAAGTAAAAAAATAAGTCCATTTGAAGCGTATAATAAAGCTTTAACCAACCCTAATAAATTATTTGTTCCAAATTATGGGAACTTTTTAAAAGCATTTAGAAAGTTCCTGTTTAACTTCATAAATAAAGAGAAAGAGTATATTTATGAAACGCTCAAAAATAATCCTAAAAAAAATACAAACCAATTCATAATTCTATTAAATTTATCTACTGAGTTGGCTGGAATAAAATTACCATATACTGAAATAATTAACGACCTGTTATACGAAGGTCCTTATCTGGAAGAATTTCGAACAAAATTAATAAGCAAAGTTCATTCAACCATAAAAAAACTTCTCAAAGAAAGAGAAGTGGGAAGTACTATTATATTTGATCTTAAAAAGATGCGGCATACTCCTTTTGTGAAGTATTCTAATGAGATTTTAAAAATCAGAAAGGAGGAATTTGAAAAATCGCAGATATATAGAGTTATTGAGAAAGAAACAAGATCATATAATATTGCAGAATTGGTAAACACATATTATGGTAACCAGTTTTTCAATATTCTAAAATTAGATCGCAGCAAATCTATCAACCAAGAATTCTTTAATAAAATATTGAATTATAGCGCTAAACTTAATTTAAAGATAAATGTGGTTGATGTGGATGGAATATGATTATAATGAGATCTTTATTATGAAAACTGTAACAATTTTTCTATCTTTTTTAAAATGAGTCCACCATTAGTTTATATAAATCTATTAATAATCTTTCTAACCTAAATGGGCGGAAACAACCTCTCGGTCCAATGAATTTAGTTCCTTTTAATTGACAATTTTTTCGATCTCATTTACAAAAAGAGTTAAAGGTTTGCGATATTTTTAAATTAGACATATATTTCTATTAAACATAACAATAAAAAATAATCCTAGAACTATGGTAAAGCATCCACTACGGCATCCTTCTAAGGACATAATAGAAAGTAAAGGAACGATATTAAGAGGAAAGACTATATGTATGTGTTTAACTGGTTCAGTTGCAATAATCAACGCTCCTATAATAGCGAGAGAATTAATGCGTTTAGGAGCCGAAGTTATTCCTTGTATGTCAAAAGCAGCTACAGAGTTAATAGAACCTTCCCTAATGCATTGGGCAACGGGGAATCCGGTAATTACAAAATTAACTGGAGCAGTTGAACATGTATTTCTTGCAGGAGATAGGCCAAATGCGAGTGGTAAAGCAGATCTAATTTTAGTTTGTCCTGCGACAGCAAATACAATATCCAAAATTGCTAATGGTATTGATGACACCCCAGTTACTACGATGGTATCGACAGCTTTTGGCTCTTCTATACCCATTGTGGTAGTTCCCGCTATGCATGAGAGTATGTATCATCCTTTAGTTGAAAAAAATATCTCTCTTTTGAAAGAACATGGCATTGATGTAC
>JBHLLM010000078.1:1718-9947 GCA_048885575.1 Candidatus Hermodarchaeota archaeon | reverse complement strand
TCTTGAGCGGTTTCACTCCCAAACATATCCGATTTTAACATATCGGAACTTACCCGATTTTTTGTAGGATCAGAATACGATAGTAATTCTGTAGCAATTTTGTGAGCTAAGGCTTGATTCTCAAGCGGACTAGTTACCACAGCGATTTCAACGAAATCCTCAATCTCACATTGACCTCTATTCATAAACCTCGCTATTATGAGTTTACAAATAGCGATTGCTTGTCGAATCGACGGCTTATACATGCATTTTTCGTGGTTTCGCATCGCAGTTATGAATTTAAGTGAAAACCAAACTGGGCTTTGGGGGAAAATTATCATTCAAATCAATACCTAGTTTTAATTATGCTAAATTACGCAGATCCTAAAACCTGGGCAATAATGTTATTAATAACATCTTTAGCTTTTACGCCCGGTTTAGCTTGTATTGCTCCAAATAATACATTACTCGCAAGATTTCGAAGTATTTTATTTGGTTCTTCAGATTTGTTTCTTTTTTGAGCTACACCTGTCAACCGAGCTAACGCGATCCCACTTCTTAAGCTTGCAGGTGTTTGTATTTGATGGTGGGTTCGCGTTCTATTGATAATCAAATATATTTTTTCTAAGATCCCTTCTTCCACTTTATAATACGGATTGTTATGTTCAATTATCTTCATTTCAGTTTTCTTATCAGGATAATCAAGTTCAATCCAGACATTAAACCGATCTTTTAAAGCCTCCCCTAGTCGATGTGTCCCAACCAATTCTGAGGGATTCATAGCACCAATAAAGAAAAAGCCGGATGATGCTTTTACGCGCCCAATATGTGGAACTGATAGGGTTCTTTCTTCCAATGGTTCCAATAATGAGTTTTGCGTGTATTCCGTTGCGCGATTCACTTCGTTTGCTAAAAAGAGACCTCCTTTTAACATAGCTTTAATTAACGGGCCAGGATTAAACGCTTCGAACGAAAAACCCTTCTGAATTGTAGTCGCAGGATTAAAAGATCCAATTAAATGGGCCGGTTTTGTGGATTCGTCAAAAGTTATCCACTCGAATGAGTCGTTTCCGGTTATTTCTGCACGTGACTGTGCATAATATCTACATAGCGTCGTTTTACCTATTCCTGGAGGGCCTACTAAAATTGGATATAGATTAGAAGCGTCTGCTTCGAACATTAAATCAAGAGCTTGTTCGTATTGTCCTGTTAATACAATATCAAGTTTTTCTTCTTTTGAGGAAAGCATATTTTTTTCAAATAAATCTTTCAGAGACGATTGTTTTTGCGTTGTTTTTGCTCCATCTTTCTGCTTTATATAAGGAGAACCTTTTAGAATCGAAAGATTATCGAGTACTTTCACTTTAGGCTTTTGTGGCGTTGGTTTCTTGGGAACAGGTTCTTCATGAGGAACTTGCTTGGTTGGGGTTTCTTTTATTGTTGTTATAGTTGAAGTTGTTTTCATCTCTTTTTGAGCTTTATTAATCTGATTATTTTTAGTTACGGGTTTCTTTGCCATAATAGAAAACCTTTAACATAGATTTTTGCTTTTTGAGATTTTATATTAAAAATAAAATTTCACTTAATAATTATTTTTAAAAGCTATATATAAACCCAGACAATAATGAAAAAGTAAATTGTTGATATTTTGGTTATGAATTTTTCACGATAGGAAATCCACAAAAAGAGCAATTACCGTTTAAATCTAAATTCGTTTTAGTCACTCTATAAATAGGTCTTTCAATCACTAAAGCAGAGCACTTAGGACAATAAGTGTTCTCATAATTTGAATGAGCTAGATTTCCTAAGTAAACATAATCTAACCCAACCGATTTCGCAATGCTATAGGCTTTTTCTAGATATTTTGTTGGAGTGGGTTTAGTAAAACCAAATTCATGTGATTTGTAATGAGGAAAAAAACGGGATATATGAAATGCAGTAGTACTTCCCAGATCATTTAGGATTCTTCTCGATATAGATCGAATATCATCCTCATTTGTGTTTAAATCTTCAATCAGGAGCGTTGTTAATTCAACATGAATGCCTAACTCGTTCGCAAGTTTAGCTGTTTTCCATACGCTTTCTACTTCAGCTTTACAATACTTTTTAACCATCTTTTCCCCACCCTTTATATCAATATTCATCGCATCTAATCCACACTTCACCAATTCTCTTAATACATCTTCGGTCATATAACCATTCGTAACAAAAGTGTTGTACAAACCCTCTTTTTTCGCTAATTTAAACAAATCTAAAGAATATTCAAATAAAAGAGTAGGTTCATTAAACGAAACAGATGTTCCTTGACAATTATTTATCTTCGCAAGTTCTATTATTTTTTCTGGAGGAAAATATTCATTTGAAAAATTAACTAGATCAATAATATCCTGGGAAGGGTGCGAGATGTGATGATTTTGACACCAAAAACAGCTATAATTACAGCCATAGGTTCCTATTGTTATAGCTATACTTCCAGGATGGAAATGATACAAGGGCTTCTTTTCAATAGGGTTAAATGAGAGTGCAGGGATTAACCCATAAACAATAGTATTGATTTCGCCATTTTTATTAATTCTTGTCTGACAGAATCCTGTTTTATTCTTAGCAATTTTACATTTTCTCTCACATGTTAAACATTGAGAGTAAATATCATCAATCTTCTTTTGATATCTAACCCTTTTTATAAAATTTGAATTCATCTGAGGTCAATATTAGATTCTCGCAATATCTTTTATGACTTTGCTATTCTGAATTATTCCATAATCACAAAAAGTGTTCGATGAAAATCTTTCAAATATTCTATCTAATTGTTCGAGAATTTTTGCAAAATAAAGATTTATTACTCCCCCATGTGCTACTATCAAAATCTTTTTACTTTTATATTTTGAATCGATTTTGTGAATTTGCTTTGAAAATCTTTGAAGAGCGTGATTAGCAGTTTCCCAATGGTTATATGATTGGGTTCTATTTTCTACACAAAGTTTCATAGTTTTGAGATAATCATCTTTCGTTTTCAAATATCCTCCTTGATTCCTTGAAATCTCGTTTAAGTTCTCGCTTCTAATTATTTTTTTATGAAGTCTTTCTGATAAGGTATAAGCTGTTTGATACGCTTTTTCTTCTTCTGAGGTTATAATTACATCTACATCATGGAATAAATGTAATTTAAACAGGTTGATTGCGTCTCTTTGGCCTTTTTCCGTTAAAACCCATTTAGATAATACTTTGCTTTCATCAACTTTAGTTTCAGCATGTCTTAAAAGAATTAAAGTATTATTAGGCATTAAATCATCTAATATATCTTTCTAAATTTTATTTAGGTGGAATACTTCAGGAGGTTTTAATTCCCAATCTTCAAAGGGATCGTCCTTAACAGCTTCAATCATAGCTTGTCTCGCAGCTAGCCAATTTTCTTTTGAATCCCATATAGCTAGACCAATTAGTCGGTTAGAATCTTCGTCTTTTGTTGTATGTGCAATAACTAAACCTTTTTTACCTTCCATAGCCTTTCCAAATCGATGCATAGACTCAATTAACAGTTGCTCTTTATTAGGTTTCGGATAGTGAATCGACATATGAATAAAAATCTTAAATCACCTTCTTATTTTTAACTATTTTGCAGACTTATTCTTGAATATTAATTTTTTGATTAGATTCTTTAGCAAATATCAGTGGAACGATTGTTAATAAAATCATTAAAGCTGATGCTATGAAAATTATTGGTGTAGGAATATAACCTGGCTGACCATCAAGTATTGTATATATTCCAAACTCTTGAGATAACCACCCGCCTATAAGCGGACCTGGAATCATAGGGAGTAAAACGGTAAAGAGAATGAAATATCCACTAAATTGGCCGTGTTTATTTTCTGGATAGAGGTCTTTCGTCCAAGTATTTGCTGATATAGTGAATGTTGTCATAAATAATACCCATACCGTTCCTGTAGTTACAAGGAAAACTAATTCATTTGATAAGGCAAATAAAATGAGGAATCCACTCTCAAATGCGACAGAAATTATTCCAACCTTTTTGCGACCAACTTTATCAATTAGCATCCCCATTGGGTAAGCAAAAATCATAGCAAATACAAATAAAAATAGTATTAAGATAGAAGAAGTTATTATATCTAAGTGAAGATAATGTTCCATGTAGATCATTACGAAAGGAAAAAAAATATTAAACGCTAAACCCCAAAGTGCCGCTCCAGAAAGAACTAAAAAAAAATCCCTATTTGCTCTTAAAGTATCTATATTTAAAGTAGTTTTTAGATGGTTGTAAATCGATATATTTAATGGGTGTAATTTTGGTGAATCTCTTGCTAATAGAGCTCCCCCTATTCCAATTACTCCCACTAGAAAGGCAACAATAAAAAAGTAAATGTAATAATCCCATTCATCTATAATAAATCCTGAAATTCCATAAATTATTAATATTGAAAATAAGGTCATAATTTGAACAATACTTAACAGCCTACCCCTATTTTTTAGAGTAGTGATATCTGTTACATAAGCATTAAACGCAGCATCATAAGCTGTAGAACCAAAAAAAGTCATTAAACAATCAAATAAGATTGCGAATACAACTGCTAAAATGACATTAAACAATGCAATAAAACCAGATAAAGAAAATAAGGCTGTAGTAATTGCCCAAAATATGAAACCAATTATAAAAAATATTCTTCTATTCCCTTTGATATCGCTTACAGCTCCCATAATTATACTTGTAATTGTCGCAGTGAAAGCACTTGCTGCCACCATAAATGAGATGTAAATAGGAATGGGTGTTATTTTATTATACATAAAAATATTAAAATATTGATTCTCAATCCCCCAAGCAAGTTGACCCGCAAGCGTAATCAATACCACGCTTAGTCTAATTTTTACTGGTAGCTTTTCACTCATAGTTCTATTTTGCTCCAAAATGATTTTGTTTAGAATATTACTATTATGCTATAAGTAAAACGATAATGTAAGCAAGTATCAGATTTCCCAATATAATTCCCACATCTTTCAGAGTTGTTCTACCTAATAAATCTATTCTCGGTTTTCTAAAAATATATAAAATCCCAAACGGAAAGAATATAATCGGTAGAAATATGATATTTTGTGTGACTAGTAAAGAAAATACAATAATTACAATGGATATACAAGATGCAATCCATATTATTAACTGAGATACTTTTGGAGATAATTTGGACAATGAATCACCATCAATTAACTCGTGCAACATCTGTCCAGTGTAACCTACGGAAGCTATAGATAATAATATTAATAATTCAGCTAAACTTAGATTAGGGAAAAAAAATAAAGTAACATCACCAGCATCAATCTTTATCATCAACCAAGGCAAAACTATATGTGATACTCCCAAAATAATGTGGTTAATAATAACAAGCGATTTGAAGAGACAATAAATAACAACTAAAACTACTATAGTTATTAAATAAAGACCTAAAATAGGATATAGTATAATTCTACTCATAAAACAAAGTGTTCCTATTAAGAAGCTTGCTAATGATATTGTAAATATTTCTTTACGACTATAACCTTGCACTCTTTTAAGCGTTTCTTTTTCTTCTGGATTCTTCATATCTATAACATCGTTTAGGGTATTGCCCGTAATAGCATAAAAGGCAAATCCAGCTAATATCCAAAAGTGATTAAGGACCTCGTAATTATTTAAATAGATACTGAGTAGACACGGCACAAGAACACTAAAAAGATATTCAATTCTTAATAATTTAAATCCACTACTCATAGAAAGAATCACATCAGAGATGATAATAATGAATTAAAATTAATAAATAAAAAAATTTAGGGTTTTATTATTTTCCAATAAATTTCGGTTCCTTTTTTTCGTTTAAAGCAAAAACTCCTATTTTATAATCTTCTGATTCTGCTGATTTTATTTGCATTTGTCGTTCATTCTCTAGATGTTGTTCTAAAGGCGTGCTTAAAGCATCAAAGAAGAGTTTCTTAGTTCTAGCATACGTTAAAGTAGGACCACTCGCAAGCTTTTGAGCCCAATCTAAAGAGACTTCTATTAACTTTTCAGGAGGAACAATTTCATTAATAAAACCAAGTTTTTTTAGCTCTTCTGCTGTGTAGGTATCTCCAAAAAATGCTATTTGTGTTGCTTGTTGCCATGGGAGCTGACGACTGAGTAAAATTGTTCCAGCAAATCCAGGAATAAGTGCTAGTTTGCAAAAAGATTGTCTGAATCTTGCATTATCTGAAGCAATAATTAAATCACACGAAAGGGCAAGATTCATTCCCGCTCCAACTGCCCAGCCATTTACGGCGGCAATTACAGGTTTAGGAAAAAGTCGTAAAATTAATGCTATTTTATAAAGGTCTTGAGTTAACTCGTCCATAACTTGACCAGAAATGCCGTTTTCAATACTAGATTTAAACTGTTTTATATCTCCTCCTGCAGAAAAAGCTTTTCCAGAACCAGTTATTATTAGGCATCTAACATCCCTATTATCTCTAATAGATTCTATAGTGTCTAAGAGTTTCTTTCCAGTAATTTTATTCAAAGGGTTAAAATTTTCTGGATTAGATAAGGTTATAATAGCAATATTAGATCTTATTTCTAATTTAACTGTGTTATCCATAATTTATTTCCACTTATTGTTTTTTTAAGTTATTTATTAAATAAAAATCAAATAAAATTAACAATTCTGCTTTGATATTAGTCAATTGTTACTAGTAAAAAAACATTCTAAGGGCTAAACCTATCAATACAACTGCCACAAAGAATTGTAAAAAAACTTTAGGGATCTTCTTTGAAATTTTAGCACCTAATATTGATCCTAAAATAGAACCAATAGCAATTAGTATCCCAACTAAGTAATCAATTTGACCTATCACACTTTTCAAAATTGTGTTGTAAATAGCAGTAAAAAATATTATAGAAGTTGAGATTGCTGTTGAGTTGTGAATTGGAAAACCTATAACTATGTTAAGTGTTGGGGTATTAATGATGCCACCACCAATTCCAAGAAAATTTGCTATAAATCCCGCTAAAATGAAAAGCGGAATAGTTTTTTTAAAACTGATTTTATGTTCATCATTATTTAAAGAGAACTCAATATGGTTAACTTCCTGCTTATCTGTTTTATTTTTTGCTTTTTTAGCTTTATATATCATATTGAAACCTGCAATTAGCAGAATTATCGCAAATAGAATTTTTAATATTGTATTATCGATTGTAATAAGTGAAAATAGAATAGTGGCTAAAATACTTCCTATTATAGAAAAAATACTGAAGAAAAGTGAGAGTTTAACGCTTGTTCTTTTCTGTTGCAGATAAGTGATAAACCCTGCCAAAGAAGAAAAAAGTATAACGAAAGTACTCGTATCTACTGCTATATTAATTGGTATATAAAAGAGCAGGGTCATGAAAGATACGAAAAAAACTCCACCACCAACTCCGGCAATTGTTGAGACCATACTCGAGAATAAACCAAGTAAAATTAACAGAAATACAAGATAAAAAGAAAATTCCATAGTCAGAAAAATTGTACATTCATCATAAATCTTTTCAATAACAAGGAAAATAAATTTTTTCAAAAAAAAAAGAAAAATCAATAATTAAATTATAAAAAAGTTATTAGATTAGTAAATATAAAATTTTAAATTTTAATCAGTTATCTATTAATGCCCGAATCTAACGACGATAAACTAATTGTTGCCCTTGTCGTGTGTTCTCATTGTGGAAACCCTTTTATGATTAAAAAAGGACAAAAGAAGACTGGGAATTTAGTATGTGATAATTGTATTAAATTAGAACAGAGAAAAAAAGAATTAGCAGATTCCATAAAAGAGTCTCAAATAGAAATAGAGAGTACAATAAAAGAATTTAAAAATTCTTTAAGAGTTGCAAAATCTCAACAAATAAAACAAATTTATTTTAACAAGATTAAAAAAAATTCAGATGTTCTAACAAGATCAGTTGAGCTTCTGAAAAAAATCGATCAAACAAACGATGAAAAATATATTGAGGAGTATAAGAAGCTCTTTGATAAAATGAAGGAAGATTACGAGGAAAAATAAACATTCTATATTTTTACTAAAATCTTCCCAAAACAAAACAAAATTCTGTATTAAATAAAAAATCTTTATTATTCTAGTTTAATTAACTATAAATATCATCTAAAGATAGTATTTCGAATCAAAATCAAGAATAATTGAACCTACAAAAACCATAGAATTATCAATATCTGATCCTCCTAGACCTGCAATTTT
>JBHLLM010000078.1:0-1708 GCA_048885575.1 Candidatus Hermodarchaeota archaeon | reverse complement strand
AAATCAAGAATAATTGATAAAAAATGCAACTCAAACAAATCTCTGTATTCTTGCCTAACACACCAGGGCAACTTGCTAATTTTTTTGAATTCCTTATGGAGAATAAAATTTACATTAGATCTGTAACTGTTGCTGAAACAGAAGATTATGGATTAATACTACTGTTAGTTGACCAATTTGATAAATGTATTGATCTTTTAGAGAATGAAGATTACTTACATTCAGTAACGGAAGTTGTAGCTGTCAAACTAACAGATAACATAGGTCAATTGTACGAAATTGCAAAAACACTCGGAAATAATAATGTAAATATCGAATATCTTTACACATTTGCTGAAAAGTCATCAATTGTTAACACTATTGCTGTTCTCAGACTAGATGACAATGAGAATGGAATTAAAGTATTGAATCAAAACGGATTCAAGGTTATTGATAGTTTTAAATGACTGTTTTTTATCAAAAAAATGACCTGAAAAATAAACCTTCTATTTTACCTCGTTTTTAACTATGGGTTATTCCATTTTCATTACAATTTTATAAGATAATTTGCTTATTATCTTTT
This sequence comes from Candidatus Hermodarchaeota archaeon, assembly GCA_048885575.1. Taxonomy (GTDB): domain Archaea; phylum Asgardarchaeota; class Lokiarchaeia; order Sigyniarchaeales; family SOKP01; genus SOKP01. The sequence goes on along the minus strand of JBHLLM010000078.1, from coordinate 1,146 downwards.
TAATTGAAATTGATGCACCCACCTTAGGATATATAAATTTCAATAGTAAACCAATTAAAATAATCGCTAACATTACAAAAAAAAATGATGTTAAAGCATTCAATAGTTTAAAAAACAAGAAATACAAGAGATTATGGGTCAGATAAATCGTTAAAGAGTAGTAAGAGAAGTAAAATATGAAATTGTAGTTCCTTTTTGTCCTAATTACTTTAAATTCTTCAATAAATACCCAAAGTGAAAATAATATAAGACTTACTCCTAAACTAGAGATGATTCCATAAAGGGAAGGTAAATTTAAGAAAACGAAAGAATTCGCTAGTGCAATAAATGTTATCAAAATTCCACCGGTTAGGATTGAGGGTAAAATTAACCTCTTTTTTAAAAGAGCTAATTTATTCTTTTTTTCTTCCTTGTGGTATATTTCGTAAATTACATCGCCCACTACTGTTCCTATTAGAAAGACAGAAAAAGACGATAATATTGGATGCAAACCGATAGGATAATACAGTATATAGTATAAAATTCCAAAAAAATTAGTTTGTCCCTTGTAAAGTTGTAATATTGAGAGGATAGTAAAGTTTAAAACCATAAAAACTATTCCAAGGACAAATCTTGTCTTCTTAGAAGTATCTAATAAAGGAATTATCATAATAAAAGAAATCGATAAGGAAAGTAAAATAAACCAACTCCAGATTTCATAGGGTCTTGATGTAGCAAATGCAACAACACTATTATAAAGCAAAGCGACAACAAGTAGAAATAAACTCCTCATTAAAAATTCTCTCTTAATTTTTTGTTTAATTATGAGTTTTGAAGATTTGTCGTTTAATCCCCCTGTTTTGTAAAATAAGAATCTGCTTACTCCAGAAATAAACTGATAACTTACCAAAAAACCGAATTGGGTTATTATCAGAGGAATTTGAAGAAATGTACTAGAATCTCCAGATAACCACCATTCAGTAAGGTGAAGCCATAACATAGCAATAACAGCTATTCCACGAAATGTATCAATACTTTTTAATCGTATCATGTTTGAAATTTAGGAAAATTTTGAAGTAATAATTTAAAAAATACTTATTATTTAGATATTTTGATATAAATAAATTAGTTTTCTACGATTTATTCTATTTAAGAATTTCTTTCTTT
>JBHLLM010000077.1:0-9978 GCA_048885575.1 Candidatus Hermodarchaeota archaeon | reverse complement strand
GATGATTTCCGGATTATCATCGGTTAAAATAAATCCTTCTTGCCTGAATTCTCGTTTTAACGATTTGGTTCCTAACAAGTAAATTCTTTCATAATTCTTACTCTTTAAATAATCAATTGTAGGATGCTGGGATAAAATCAGATTATTAGATGTAATATTTAAATTTAGATCGTTTAATTTCTTAATGTAATCCGATGTAGATTTACTAGAATTATTAGAGAGGAAAAAAAAGGGTATTTTTACTTCGTTTAATAATTCTACTAATTCTGTGGCACCTCTAAAAAGATGGTTTCCTAAATAGAGAGTCCCATCTAAGTCAAAAAAATATACTTTTTTTTTCTCCAATTCGGAAGACAATTTGTTTATAGAACGCATGTTTTTTGGTTTTAAAAATTATTATAGAGAATTATATGAATTGTTAAATTAATTAATAAAGCGTCCTAAATTAATTAGTATTTTCTATTTTTAATACAAAAATCTTTCCAGTTTTCAATCGTTTAAAATTAACCAAACTTTATACTTAAAAGTGTATTTACCGTTATATAGTGGACTATAACCGGTAGATTCTTCAAAGATAATTTGCTTTAGTTCTGAATCTAGATATTTGTATTGAATCTTATCCTCCCTCTTTTCCAATGTTATACATAATAAAATTAAGCAACCAACAATACTGAAACTAACAACTAATGCTTCTGCAGATGTCATATACATATTGGCAAAAACCCAGACTATGATTATTGGTATTATAATAAAATAACCAAAAATACAGTGATATTGCGATTTATATTTAAAATAGTTCTTGTAAATAGTATTAATGTTATTCTTTTTTACATTTTTTAACAGCCAGTATTTATAGCTAGCTTTAAATTTTCTCCCTTTTATAGGATTAATCCCTTTTTCATCCTTATATTGTTCTTGTTTCAATTTTGTGTCTAATATAATAAAGATTTTCCTCATTTTAATTTGTAAATATATTAGTAAAAAGCCAGAAACACTCATAACTAAACCTAAATAGAAATATATTGGTAATTCAAGATTTACTTGATTATTGCCTTCAAGAAAAAATATTATTAGAAATAATATAAAAAAATATGAGAGGATTCTTTTTAATTCAAATTTCAAAAACAAGCTCAAATATGGATTTACCATTTTTCTATTAGAAGTTCAAGATATTTACTGTACTAAAATAAAGAAAAAAATGTAAAAATTTAAGAATTATGGTTTTGATTTTTCGAAGTATTAATAATTTATGACTCTACTTTTGTTCCACACCATTTACAGAATTTGTCATTGATTGAGAGTTTACTACCACAGAAGGAACATGATTTTGCATTAGCTGGAGTAACTACTGTTGGTTTTCCTGTAATTCTACCCTCAACCTTACCTCCACAATTTGGACAAAAGTTAGCATCTGCTCGAATCGAAGAATTGCACCTTATACAGGTAGAAGTTGCTTCTTTTGATTTTGGTTCTAAAACTTCTGTAGTAGCAGTTTTAGATGAGGGTTTTGGTTTTAGCTTCTTTTGTCCTCTGCGTGCAAGTAATGCAGCAACGATAATAATTCCTACAACGACTATGATGATTATCAAGATTGGCTGGACATCAATCCACCTATCAACTGAAGTAATTCCAGTATCATAGGTTACATCAAATGTAATTGTAGTTGATTCTTCTGGAGATAACATTGGATCGAAATATATAAAGAAATACCAAGTCCCATCGTTAGGTACAAGAAAACTATTGGAAATCGATAATCCTCCATCTGAATTATATGCCGCTGAAAGATCAACTACATCGACAGCAGAATAAGCGATTGTAAAATTAACTGTTACAGTTGATAATCCATCGTTATACCACACAACATAGTAATCCATTGCAGATAAAATATTATATACTCCAAGACTCTGATTTACATCAAATTCATCCACAAAAAATGAGGGACTCCCTCCTAGATTCCAATCGTAAAGAGCTTGTCCGCTTGCAATGAAGAAATCAATTTGATCGGATGCATTAAAATTATAGATAATTGAGGATCCTGGTTTTAGATAATATCCTATATATTCGTACTGGTCGTTTAAAAGTAAAAGTTGATCAGTATCATTTCCAAATCTTGATGTGGTTGGCAGATTCTCAAAAGGTTGATCCCAGATTGCAAAGCTGATAAAACTTGGAGAAGATTGAACAGAATAGGTGATTGTTCCTCCTTCTTTAATGTTTTCATATTCATACCAGTATTCATTAAAGTACAAAGTCTCGGTAGAACGATAATTTACAGTACCATCCACATCTGCATTACTAAAAGGGAACCACATAGCGACCCCAAAAAGTGGTAATAAAATCAATCCTAAAACTATAGCTATCGTTATACCTCCTCCAACATAGACCGGAGAATAATACCAAGGTCTATACCAATATCCTGCCCACCATGGATGATACCACCAACGGTAATACCAAGGTCGGTAACCATACCAATAGTGCCTTCTATAAGGTCTATAGTATGAATGACGATAAGGTCCCCTTGGTGCTCTCGAGGTTACTCTACTTGCCCCAGTTCTTCCAAAGGGAGCTCCACCCGGTCTATATCCGCCCATACGGAAACCCGTAGAACCTCCGCGAAAACCACCCCCACGGAACCCACCACCTCCAAATCCTCCACCTCGAAATCCACCACCCCGCGCTCCACCACCACGTGGCATTTTTAACCTAGCACCTCATTGGAAACTTCCTTTTGTTTAAAGAAATAATCTCGATAGATCGCAGCTATTATTAAAACCATGGAAATAATTGATAGTGTTAATCCTAAACCGTCGATCATGACAGGAGGCGCTGGTACTGCTACTGCGAAAGCAATTCCAAAAAGAATCCATTGAATGACCAAAAATACTACAAATAAAATGGGGATGATAAATCGTATTATAAATCCTGTTTGAATGTTTCGTAGATCAGAATAGCCAGTAAAAATAATCGAAATTAATCCAAGTATTCCAAAAATCAGGATTAATACGCTTATAATTACAATAACTAGCCATATACCTCCATTAAGGTCAATAAGGTTCACGAATGACACTATAAAATCGTTACCTCTCGCTTCGAAAAAACTAAATAATACACTACCTCCTCTTATTTCAGCAGTTCCAAATAAACTTAACAAATCCACTTGATTTCCCCTGAAAAAGCCAGAAATTCCAACAAGTGGGAGAATGACGCCTAGAACAAACGCAAGTATAGAACATACACTGGCAAGCCAGAATTCTGCATTTTTCGTGTTGGAAACAGGTATTAGACCGATTTCATCAATATTTTCGTCGGGGATGTAACTCCAACAATCTTGTATAGTGGATACTCCTATTAACTTTCCATCCTCAACTACGGGAACTACATTAACTTGTAGATCACGCATTCTATTGAACGCTTCTGTAACGGGGCTTTCAAGTGAAACTGGTTCAATTTTATACATAGTCGTGATAACTTTTGTTCCTTTTGAATCTTTTCCTTCTGCTACAATATTTTGAACGATATCAAAATCAGCTATAACTCCTAAAACTTTTTTCTCTTCACCTTCGACCACAACTAAATCTGGAACACCTAATTCTTTCATTTTCTTAGCAGCATCTTGGATAGATGCGTTTGATTCGATCACACCATATTCATCGTCAATGACTAAATCTTTTACAAAATACTCTTTTTTTGATAAGCCTATATTCATCACTTTTTTTAATAGATTAGTTATTTATTAAACAGATTAAACGAATTATTAAAATTAACTATAGTCCAATATTTATGGTTTAATTACTAGATTAATTAAAATACAAATTGAGCATCTAAAAGTAAGTTGCTTCGTTGAACTGCAATTGAGTACAACTTATTTAAATAGTAATAAAAAATAAAAATAGATTAATAATATTCTGTTTCTACCATAGTGGTAGAGTTTACTAATTCTTGAGCAGCCTTAGTGGCTCTCATGACCTTAGCCATGTTCCCAACTAACTTGAATTTTCCCGCCATTAAGCCTTGTATAGGATCAAGCTCTTTTTTTAATACTTTTACCCAATTATCATAAGGACCGGAAAATACAAATTCAACTCCAACCTTTTCCCCCTCTTTTAATGGTCGAGGTGGTGAATTTGGAGGTAAGGTATCAAATTCTTCACCATCAGCTAAAGTTTTTGCCCCCGTACAATCTCCATGTAATAATCCAACAAACATATTTATTTTCTTATCTAAAGCCCCACTGGGTTCAATAGTGAAAACAAAATCTCCTTCCCACCAAGAAGCTGCTTGCTTATAGTTAGGATTGTCGTTTACAGCTTTCATGAAAGCTTTAGCCCAGTCATCACTTCCAAACTTTGGCATTTTTACAACTCTTTTGTTTTTATTTTTTTTCTAATTTTTATAAAACTACTATAATTATGATAAGTAAGTGTAATAATAAAAGGATTATAAATAATTTGAAGAATTCAATATTAAAAATAACGAATTAAAGATAGTTATACTCCAATACCAATTGTGTTACCTATACCAGCAACAATAATTTTTGCTCCCTTTTCTGTACGTTTTCTAATTCCCATCTTTATTTTTTCTACTATAGGATGCACACTTTTGGTAATTGGGCGCGACATGGTTGTGATTGCGTTCTCTAAGGATTGTCGACATATAACAGCATCAATTGGAATTGCTATCTTAGTAGTAGAATCCTCGATTTTAGTTTTCTCAACGCCAATCCCTCCAATTGCAGCACCAACTCCGATAACTATAGACCCTGTTTTGTCGCTTGATAATTTTAAACCCGCATCGATCATTATAATCCGAGAAATAGACTCTCCATGCTCCTCAAGTATTTTTTTTATTGCTGTTCCCGGTTTCCCTACAGTACCCCCAGGTCCCTTTGCTCGAATTACATAAACCGTTCTATCTTCGAATAGAACTTCTTGAACTATGGTGTCTTTTGCAATTTCTTTTGCTACTATATCCTCAGAATTCGCAACATCTCTTACAAAACTACCCGCAACTAATGGTCCAAGTGCGTCTCCGATTGGACTTCCTTCTGCAAAAGCTTTTGTAGCATGATAATAGGATTTACCCATGGCAAGAATAATGCTCATTTGCATTGAAATTTGCATTAGAATAATATAGGATTTCGATTTCTTGCCTAGAATAAGAAAATGTTTTACAAGTCTATAAACATAATCCACAGCCATAGCTGCTTCAAGTATATTTTCTAAATTCTGTGCTTCATAGGAATCAGGTTCAGCATTCGGGGCTAAAACAGCTATTTCTTCTTTAAACCTGTCATCTCTCATAGAAATGATATGATCGAGTTTTGGAATTATACCATATGGATCAAGATCAACTGGAGTTATCGCAATAAATGTTAGGAATTCCTCTATTTTTAGCATCAAATCTTTCTCTGTCTCATTTTTATCAGCGTATTTTTTGAAATTAGAGACTAAAATCTGTTTACATTCGTCATTCCATTTTTTAAGTTTTTCCAATCCGGTCTCGATCTCTCTTGATGACCTCCACGCTTGAAGTTTTGTACCATAGAACATGGAAACAAAGATTAAAGCAAACCATAGTAAATTAAAAATTAATCCGAGTGGGTCGGTTTCCGTTTGGCCTAATTGCATTAGTTGTATTATCATTTTTACCCTTTCTTTCCTTTAAGTAATAAATATAATTGAAAGATTAAATCTATTAAGTTTTCATAATAACAAAATTTATTTAATCTTATATTCTTTTCTATTATAGAGTATAGTTTACAAGATATCAATAAGAAAACTAAAGGATATTCATGATCGACGAAGAAGACGATGAAGAAATTTTAAAAAAAAAACGTTCTTTGAAAAGCATATTGAAAAACCTTGTGCTAATTGGATTCATAGCTATTGGAGTGCTTTTTATGTACATTGGAGGACCTGATCCGACGCTAAATCTTATAATTGGCTTTACATTCATCTGTTTAGGAACTACAATAATTCAAATGAAAAAACCCCCAAGCGATCCAGTTAAACAGACATTAACAATTTTAAAATGTAAATCATGTGGGACTATTAAAGTAAGGAATTACGAGAGTGGAGATTTTATATTTAAATCAGCGGGAGTTTGCGACAAGTGTAATGAATCTATGGAAATAAATCAGATTTATAGTGTTAAATTAAAGAAAGCTAAAGTCAAAGAAGATAAACTTGAAAAAGAAAAACTAAAGCAAACTATTGAGATCTAAATTTTACTTTAGTTAGGGGTGTCCCTTATTTTAAATAAAATTGGAATGGGCGGAACATTTGATCATCTTCACGATGGACATAAGTATTTATTGAAGATAGCTTTAAATATATCAAATTTTGTCGAGATCGGCTTAACCACCCAAGAATTGTTAAAAAATAAAAAAGCTGCTTCAAAGTTAGAAGATTATGATACACGAGAGAAAAATTTAAAAAATTTTATCAGTTTAATTACTGACCTAAACAGAGTCAACATCGTTGAAATTAAGAATTGGGATGACATGGCAAAATATTCTCAGGATCCTGATTATGAAGGGTTAATTGTGAGTCAAGAAACATATTCAAATGCGGTTAAATTGAATGAACTCAGAGAAGAGAAAGGATTGAATCCAATTATTATAATTGTAATACCTTTATTAAAAGATGAAAATAACAATAAAATTAGTTCCACAGCTATCCGTGAAAAATTACAGTAACAAAATTTTTTAGTAACTGATCCTATAATATACTATTGGTTAATGATTACTTGAGAAAAGTAAATTTTGAAAGTTTACAAAGATTTCTTATCAGTTAAGAGGAATTATTATCAAGTATCATTTATGTTCGAATTCTTTATACTGCCAAGGGATTAACATAACAATTTTATTTTTTTTCCCTTGGCTGCGGATATTCATTCAAATTATTTTATTTTAGCCAATTAAATGGGTTGTTTAATCACTAAATATTGTTCTAATTCATGAAATAGCAAATTAAAACGAAATACTCCACGAAAGATTTAAAAAGGTTAGAGATTTAGAAAAAATATAACGAAAAGTAAATAATCTTTGATATTTAGATATGACGATCAAATTAAAAAAACAAGTAATTGAAATTCTCAAAGTACTTAAGAAAAAGAAAACTGAAAAAATGGCATCAAGTCTAGCAAAAGAATTGAACATAGATTATATTGTCCTGATGTCAGCTATTAATGATCTCATCGATAATGACTTAGGTGGATTTAAAGAAAATGAAGTAAATCAGATATCATTAAACGATGAAGGTCGTAAATATTTAGAAAAAGGCTTACCCGAAAGACAATTGTTAAATATAATTAGAGAGTCTGATGTTAAGGAGATTAGCATGGAAGAATTACTTGACAAATCCAATCTAGAACAGCATATTTTTCATATTGGCGTATCAAATATGAGAAAAAATGGTTGGATTACTCAAAGTAAGGGTACAGGTGTAAATATGATATATCTTATTACTGAAGAATTTCCCGAAACGGATAGTGAAAAATTCTTGAAGACATTTAAATCTGATCCAACTCGTGATTATTCAAAATTATCAAAAAATGATTTATTACAATTTGATCTCTTAAATAAAAGGAAATTATTTACAAAAGAAAGAAAAACACAGCGCTCAATTTTTCTAACAAATAAAGGAAAATCAATCAAAATTTCTGAAATATCAGAGTTAAAACATATTAGTAAAATTACACCTGAAATGCTTAGCTCGGGTTCTTGGAAGAATTATGAGATTAAACCATATGATATATCTAAACCAGGTCCTTTGTTAAAAGCAGGAAAAATTCATCCCCTAATTAGTCTTATTAACGAGATTCGAGAGATATTCATTTCAATGGGATTTACAGAAATAAGAGGTCCTATCGTAGAAAGCGCTTTTTATAATTTTGATGCATTATTCCAACCGCAGGATCATCCAGCGCGTGAATTACAGGATACATTCTATCTAAATAATCCAAAAATTGCAAAATTACCAGAAAAAGATAGAGTATTAGCCGTTAAAGCTACTCATGAAAATGGTGGATCTTCAAATTCAACGGGATGGGGATACAAATGGGATGAAGAAATAGCTAAAAAAACCGTTTTAAGGACTCATACAACTGCAACAACAATAAGAAGACTTGCTGAATTCTACCGAAATAAAGATAAAGCTCCAGTTAAAGTTTTCTGTATAGACCGAGTTTTTCGTAATGAGAGGGTTGATAAATCTCATTTAGCCGAGTTCACTCAAGTGGAAGGAATAGTTATTGATGAAAATGTAAACTTAGGCGATTTAATTGGCATCCTATCAGAATTTTATAAAAAAATGGGATTTGAGAAACTTGTGACGCGTCCAGGATTCTTTCCATATACTGAGCCTAGTATGGAAATTTCTGTATATTTTGATAACCTTGGAGAATGGCTTGAAATGGGAGGATCCGGAATTTTTAGGCCAGAAGTTACTTACCCATGGGGTATTAAAGATCCAATCAGAGTCTTAGCATGGGGTTGTGGACTTGAAAGATTGGCGATGTTATACTACAATCGTGAAGACATGAGAGATCTATATATTAATCCAATTAAGTGGCTGAGGAATCAACCGTATTAGATAGAGGGAGAATAAGAATGCCTACATTAGAATTAAAAATCGAACGTCTAGAACGACTTGTTGGGAGAAATTTAGATATTAAAGAGTTAGAATATGATCTCCAATGGATTAGTCTAGATTTAGAAGGTATTAATGAAGAAGAACAGAAGATAAAAGTTGAATATAACCCTAACAGACCTGACTTTTCCAGTCCAGAAGGAATTGCTCGAGCATTAAAGGGTTATTATGAATTAGAACTCGGGCTTCCTTCCTACGATTTAACTCCAAGTGATATTGAATTAGATGTTGACCCAAGTGTAAAGAAAGTACGACCTTATATAGTTTGTGGGGTTGTCCGCAACATCGATTTAGACGAAGACGAAGTTGCCACTCTAATGAACATTCAAGAACAGCTTCACTGGGCAGTAGGAAGAGATAGAAAGAAAGTAGCTATTGGGGTTCATGACTTAGATAAAGTTGAACCACCATATAAATATACGGCTGTCAAACCAGATTCCGTAAGCTTTACACCTTTACATGGGGATGGATATCCAATGAACCTTGAAGAAATCCTTTTACTTCACGATAAAGGAATTGAGTATGCTCACATTTTAGAAGGAAAAGAATTATATCCTATTATTTTTGATAAAAATAATGAAGTTCTTTCCTTTCCACCTGTAATAAATGGTGAACTAACAACTGTAACTGATGAAACAAAAAATCTTTTTTTAGATCTAACTGGTACTGATTTTAAAGCAATTAATCTTGCATTAAATATTCTTGCGACCACACTCGCAGATATGGGAGCAAAAATTGAAACCGTGAAAGTAGTATATGAAGGGGAAAAGGAAATTGTAACACCTAATCTTGATGCTATAAAATGGGAAATTAATATAGATTATGTTAATAGTTATATTGGCTTAAATCTTTCTCCTGATGATATGATTAAATGTCTTCAAAAAGTAAGAATGGATGCTGAAAAATCTACGAAAAAGAATCATTTATATGTATATACACCAGCCTTTCGAGGAGATATTATGCACCCTGTTGACTTTACTGAAGAAGTGGCAATTGGATATGGATACTTTAATATTCCTAAAACTATACGTGAGGGATGTATAGGGCAATATCACCCGATTCAAACCTTTTTAAATAAAATAAGAACAATCATGATTGGAGCAGGATATTTAGAAGTTCTCAACTTTATTTTAACTAGCTCTGAGAAACAATATGACTACATGAAGCAAGACTATGATGAAATCAACTTAATCCAGATTTCTAATCCCGTTTCAAAAGAATATAATACAACTAGAATTTCACTTCTTCCAAATTTGATGGATACAATACGATTCAATAGATCTGAAGAAAAACCGATCCGAATTTTTGAAGTTGGAGATGTTGTTTT
>JBHLLM010000076.1:0-10095 GCA_048885575.1 Candidatus Hermodarchaeota archaeon | reverse complement strand
TTTAATTCTTTCACGGTTAAAGTATTCAGATCTTCTGGTAGGTCCCCAATAAGTTCGCTATCCTCGCTTTCAATTTCGTCATCATCTTCTTCATCATCATCTTCTTCATCATTATCGTCTTCAGAAATAGACCATTCGTACTTTTCTCCTGAGATATCTTCAATGGCACTAATTATATCTACTAAATCTTCTTTCTTTCTTTTAGGAATCAAATCGATCACTTTTTCTTCCTCGCTTTCTTGTATAACTTCCTTAGGTTCTGGTGCTATTTGATATCTCTCCAATTGTTTGTTCTCTAAGTCTTTCATTATTTTTTTATAATTATCTTTGAAATGCTTTAAACTAACATTAATTAAATCCGAAAAATTATCCCAATTTTTCTTTTTAACAACAGAATTAGCCCAGTGAAATAAATCTCTTTGGATATCAATTGTTATGATTTTTCCCTCAGCAGAAATATCTAAAGTAAGCCACCTTAAGATATTAGCTATAATGATATTATTATCAAAAGCAGAAAATCCATATTCTCTCCCAAGAGATGAGAATATTGAGAGCGTTCCAAAGGATACTACTTGACCAAGGTAGTACTCGGAGGTAACAAGTAATGGAATCTTTGGACAGTCTTCCTCTATCCATTGCCTACCATCGAATCGCTTTCTCCAACAATTTAAACCTCCTCTCACAAGCACTTCAACTTTTATGTTTTTTTCATCTTCTGCGAGACTCAATGTCCCTAAAGAACAAGAGCTTGATAAAACTATTTTTTTTACATTTTCAGTGATATAATGCGGTTTAAAGTCAGATAATAGTGGTCTTTTCTGTAGATTAACATAATTGACTGAATCGTTAATTTCATCGGTTATAAACTCAAAACCAAATTTTCTCGTTAATTCGTTAATGTTAGTTCTATTGCCATACTCTCCACCTTGAGAACCGATGATGAGTAAACTTCCACCGGTTCTTACATATTGTTCCAATACATCTATTTCTCTAGGTGATAAGTTCATGTTTTTAGGTGTTGACATAATAATAGCGTTGTAATTCTTTACTTTTTCTAAAGACTGAAATCCTGCTTCGATTTTTCCCAACTTATAAGCAGAAGTAAATAAGAATTGTGTAAAATCAGCGTAACTTGAAGCTTCTAAAACTAGCATATTATTATGACTATAATCAAGGCCAATTGTGATATCATTTTTCATAATTAATTCTTCCTTATATCAATTGTATTCAAAAATATAATGGTTTCTACTTTTTTATATTTACAGTATAATTTTTACATTTCAACTCAATTTAAACTATATTAAAATTAAGTGATATAGTCGCTTTATCTCTAATAATGCTTTATTCGTATTAAAGTAAAGAAAAAAAGTTGATTTTAAATTTTTATAATCCATTTTTTACGCGCTAACAGCATAGCGATACCAATTTCAAAAGCAATAGGTAGCACACCTACTATCAGCATTGTTATTATAGGATTCATTACAAGGAAATCTCTGAATTCGTCTGCTAAAAAACCTACATAGTAGTCAATCAGAAGAGATAAAATAAACAAAAGCAACATATTTCGTCCCATTTCGCTCAAAATAGGAACTTTAAAATTTAATAGCTCAAAACTATAGAAGACCGCGATTAATAATCCAGAAGCAGCTATGGCTAATAAAGCTAAAGAAGTCGTAGCGTCGTGGTGTTCTGCTGGTTGAATCCAATCGTAACAGTAAAATATTATAATTGCTATCATTGAAACAGGAAGAATTCTTTTCTTAAATCCTACTTTTGGATCTTCAGGATCCATTTTATACCATTGAGAGAAACTAGTTCCTGCTATTGCAATAGCTGCATGATTTAACGCGTTCCAAGGAAAACTCCAAGGATCTGGTGGCCATGTTCCTATGCTAGGTCCATAATGTTTGAAAAACGGTAAGAAATACAATAACGCATGAATTATTAAAATACCGATACACAAATACATTCTCTTATCTGCACTCTTTGGAATTAAGTATACGGCTAAGTAAGCAGCAAATGTGCCTATTGCTAAATTAGCTAGTGTCCCATAATACAAAACTTCGTTCCAGGTATGATTAGCAGAAAACAAATCGCCTCCTATTAAACCACTTGCTAAAAAAGATAAAAAATACAAAATTCCTACTCTAATACCAGCGTGTTTCCAGGCAGCTTTAGCACCAAGTTTTTCTCTTCTACTACTAAAAGCTAGAAAAGCACCAAATCCTAATACGAACATAAATATTTGTTGTCCAATATCTATTATCGTTATTAAAGCAGGATATCCCTTGTAATATTGAAAACCATGATTTAATAACGGAATACCTAGCCAAGCAGGATCTCCATCAGTAATATCTCCTGTTAAAGGCCAAGTTATAACCGAAATAATCAGGAATATAATAATTAAACCTCGAAATTGATCAAACCACTGATATCTTGGATGTAGTTTCTTGTTTCTCTCTGATTCTTTAATATTTTCTTCAGACATCTTTCATCATTTTGTCAATTTGTTTAATATTTACTAAAAAAATTTTGTATTTACTAGTTTGTTCCTTTTACTTTTAAAAATATCTCTTCGAAAAACAGTAAATTTATTATAAGATTACAACGAAATAAAATTATTTTTACATACTATTAAAAAAATGTGGTAAGTATGAAGAAGAGAGAGTTCATTTCATTATTTTTCTTTTTGTCGTTGATCCTTATCATTATAATGGACAGTGCATTATTTCTGCCAAATGAAGTATTGATTGCTGCTGATTTAGGAATATATTTTGATGCTATTGGCATTATCATAAGTATATATACCATTGTAAATGGTATTTCAATTCTAATTTTTGGTTATTTAACTGATATGATAGATAGAAAAAAGATATTAATCCTTGCTGGAGTGATGTGGTCATTAACAGCAATAATGCATATATTTGTGGAAGAATTTTGGCAACTATTACTTGTTAGGATAGTTGCTGCAATCGCCGTAAGTGTATCCACTCCCCTTGTAATATCTTATTTTGCCGACATAATCTCATCCGGTTCGCGTTCAAAATCTTTCGCATTTTGGGGATTAGCAACAAATATAGGATCCTTGGTAGCAGGTGTATTAGCTTTAGCGTTTAATGCTATTGATTTCGAATCTATCGAATTACCTCTCCTCGAAAAAATAGACTTCATAGCCCTTAATTATCCCAATATCTTATATACTTGGCGTTTACCATATTTTTATTTGGGTATCATAGCGCTTATATTTACAGTCCTTAATTATTTTGTTACCATAGAGCCTAAAAGAGCCGCAAAAGAAAAACAATTAGAAGAAGTATTTTCAGATGAAAAAATTCGTTATTCCTACAAGATCAAATTTTCAGATTTAAAGTTTATGTTTAAAAGGAAATCAAACTTCTTCCTTATGTTTAACTTTTTTGATGTTATCGCTTCAGGCTTGATATTAGCTTACATCTTTCCATATATTCAGCTTGAAATAGGGGTTAGCGTTATTGATATCAAGGTTATTATTCTGTTTTTGTTCATAATAGGTTTGGGATTAATAATTGGTCAATTTTGGCTTGCACATTTAGGAGATAAAAGGGTTAAAAGAGGAGATCTTTCTGGTCGAGTGAAAATTGCTGTTATTTGTTCAATTTTAAATTTACCGTTCTTTTTGTTTGGATTCGCCATGACGCCAAATGTAGCAAACTCTACTTTCTTCTTTGGTACTTTATTAGTCAATGAGTTTGTATTCTGGGTTTTATGGGTAGTTTATTGCTCTTTTCTAGGGGTAGGTCTTGCTTTCACTATGGGTATTGGTCCCAATTGGTATAGTTCTCTTATAGATGTTAATTTTCCAGAGAATCGAGGAACTATGGTTGCTGTAGGCACCTTTATTGATTCTATTGGACGAGCATTAGGCGCTATTATAGGTGGCATCGTAGTGACATTAACCGGTAGTTTTTCTGCAACAATCTTTTGGTCACTTCTAATATTTGGGATATGTTCTACTTGTCTATGGATTCCACTTTTCTTTACCGCTAAAAAAGACTATATAGAAATAAACGAGGCTATGAAAATGAGAGCATCGTCGTTAATTAAAAAACAATTAGAAGAATCACGGTAATTACTTTAAATTTCAAGCAGTGATTCTTCCTTAATTTTTAGGAGTTTTTTACTCCACTTTGGAAGTATGAATCCGAGATAGAAGAAAAAATTAGCTATCACTAAAATACTTCTCATTAAAACTAATAAAAAGGGAGTCATTTCAATTATTGCGTCAAAAATTGCTGAAATTCCAAAGAGTAGAAATGCTATCAAAAGAAACTTCCCTTTCCATCTTATCTCTGGTTTTTCGTCCTTATTCATGGATTTTATCGCAAAATGAAAACCAGTTACACAAGCAGTTAAAATACTTACACCTAAAAATATCAATACAAAACCTTTATAATCAATGTCCATAGGATTTGTCGGATCATTTATCAATCCTAATAAAGAATCAATAGGTGCTCCAGGAGCTATAAAGAGAAAATAAAATAAATAAAATTCAAAAAAAATCGATAATAATCCATATATGATTAGTATAGGCTTTTTCTTTTTTGGATTCAAAGTAGACAAATATACATTTAACCAAGCCAAAATAGCAATTGGCACACCTACAGTACCAATTAAAACATAAAATTGGTAAGTTAGAATTTCACCAGTAATAATCCAAAAAAAATAGCCTAATCCACTTGGCCACCAAGGAGATGTCGTAAATATAATACATAAGAAGAAATTAAAAACTAAAACCTGTCTTGTCCTTACATATTTAATTAAAACAATTAAACCTAAAAAAACAGCTATGGCTACAGAGATTAAGGCGCTCATGCCTGAAATATTTGCCAATTCACTTAAAACCTGAAAAAACATTTTCTCAACCTTTGGATTAGATTGTTCTTTAATTTAAAATTTTTATTACCCACTTAACACAATTAAAGTAATTTAAATTTAATTTTATCAAAAATTGAGTTTAATTTTTGAATTCATTTTTTAAAGACTCTTATATCAAAAACAGCGTGGTATAATCCGGGTCCGTAACTTTTTACAAATCTTTTAGCTAAAAGATCGCATTTGAAATCACTTGCTTCCGCGATTTCTTTAAACTCCTCAAACAAAGCTAAGTATTTTTCCTTATCAACAATCCCCTCATAATGGTAAACCGTACCTTCATCTTTTGTCAAAGTCAACGCTTCTTTAATAAAGTCTCTTGGGGCGGGAAATACTCCCATAATAACGCGATCAGCTTTAACTCCAGATTTGCTCAGTTTTATTACTTCAATCTTACTATCTCCTTTTATCGGAATAATTATATCCTCAAAATGATTAAGCTTAATATTTTCAACTAGAAATTTAAAAGATTCAGGATTCAACTCTATACTAAATATCTTTTTTGGTTTTGAGTGTTTTGCTATGGGTAAAGAAAAATACCCTATACCCGCAAACATATCAACAATCATCTCATCGTTTTTTACTAGAGTTGCTAAATATTTCCTTTCGTTAAGATTACCCATACTAAACATTATCTTAGTAAAATCGAATTTATAAATTACTCCATGTTCTTTATGTTTTACAACAGAATTTTCTAACCCAACTAGATGTTCTATCCTTTCCGGAGTTCTAAATTGTCCTTTCACCCTTCCGGAGTTTAAATAAACAGATTTTAGACTTGGTAATATTTCTAGGTACTTATTTGCAATTAGAATTTTCTTGTCTAGTAGTATGGGATTCAGTTTTATTATTGCTACATCACCAATGATTTGGAATCCTCGTGGAAGAACTGATAATTCTTCATCGCTTAGGGTTCCAGATAACGCATCTTTTAGCTTGTCTTTAAATCCCATAAGTTGTCAAATAGATTAGACACTAATGGTGTCCTAAATCAAAATTAAGTTAAATTATTATATGATAGTATATCAAAAATATTATAATAATAGAAAGTTTTTCTATTATAATTTTAAAAAAACATACCAAATTAGAGGATAAAAAATGACAAGTTTAAATGATCCAAAGTTTCTGGTTGATGAGAATAAAGTGTGGTTTACTGGAGGTTATTGGCCTGAAGGTGTTCCCCACCAATTAAGAGATGTAGAAGAAGTTAAAGTTCTACCCTTGTGGGATTATTTCATCGATGCTGCTAATATATATGAAACTTGGGATCAAGATTTATGTATCTTTGCCTATGGGCCATATATAGAACGTGTAAAACTTAAAACTCTATTTGATTACGCAAAGAGATTTGGAACATTTCTCTATGATACATTAGGAATTAGAAAGGGAGATGTTGTTGCAATAGATCTCCCCAACTCTATAAATTTCGTTGTTGCCTATATGGGATGCCAGTATATAGGTGCTATAGCACAAGGCATAAATCCTACATATCGACCAATGGAACTTTTACATTCTTTAACAATGACAAATGCGAAAGTGCTCGTGCTAATGGATATGTTATACATAGCTGGTCCGAATACAATTTTGCCGAAAACTAACGTGAAATATTTAATTCCATCTAATTTTGTTGATTTTCTCACCGCTGATGAGATTATTATTGAAAAATTAGGTATTCCTAATGCAAAAGATAAGATCCCCGATGAGACTGAACATTACAAAGTTTACTGGATGGAAAAGATTATTAAAGAAACAGAACCAAAGGAATTGAAAGTAGAAATTGAACCTTGGACAGATCCTGCAGTATATTTAATGACTGGGGGTACCACAGGATTACCAAAGGTTGCAATGCTTTCGCATGCAAATTTAAGTGCAAACCTAAACATGGCAAAGGATTGGACAAAATTGAAATCAGGGATGATAACTATTGGCTCTATACCATTTTTCCATAGCTTTGGTTTAACCTGTGTAATGAATGCCGCTCTTGGGTTAGGAATGGTCATGTTATTATTTCCAAAACCACCCACAGATGATGCTTTATGCGAAACTATAAATAAGCTTGAAGCTCCTGAAGGAATAATGTATACTGGAGTTGAAATGCTATTTAAAAGGCTTACTGATTTCATACACGAAATGGGAGTGGAAGAATTCAAGAAAAAATACGACTTCTGGAAAAAATTGAAATATGCAACACAAGGAGCGGGACCACTACATTCCTATGTAAAAGATCCATTCGAGGAGATATTTTGTCCGATACGTTCAGGATATGGATTAACAGAAACTTCTCCAATGCAAAGTATAGCTCCCTTCTGGGGTCCAACAAAATCTGGAAAGTTGGGATTACCAATACCGGGCGCAGATTGGGCAATATTTCCAGCAGATAACTTTGAAGCAGGGCCTATATGTGACGGAACCAAAGAACTTGGAGGATTTGGAGTGGAAAATACAGGAGAAATATGTTGCGCAGGTCCACATATTATGTTAGGCTATTTAGGAGAACAAAAAGAACAAGAAGATAACTTAAAATACTGGGCTGAGAAACGTTGGCTTCTCACTGGTGATATTGGCTTTATGGATGAACATGGTTGGGTGGAAATACGAGATCGTAAAAAATCTCTTATTAAGGTTTCCGGGCATTCTGTATTCCCAAAGGAAGTTGAGGAACTCATGGGAAATCATCCTGTGATTGATGAGGTTGCAGTTGCTGGTTTACCAGATGATCAAACTGGAGAAAAAGTTAAAGCATGGATTACGCTTAAACAAGGATATAAAGTAGGGAAAAACATAGAGATTGAGGATATAAAGAAGTGGTGCTTAGAAAACATGGCGAAATGGAAAAGTCCACAACTAATTGAAGTTGTTCGGAGTCTTCCCGTAAGTATGACTGGAAAAGTTCAGCGTAGGGAATTGCAAGAAAAAGATCTCGAAAAATTAGAAAAGGGAAAGGAAATAAAAGGTTAATTTTTTATTATTTTTTTTTTAAAATTTTAATTTTATTCATTTAAACGTTTATATGGTTTTTTCATAATCTTATATATATTTACGAATTCATTAAAGAGCTTGTCGTAAATTGCTCTGTTTTCTGGATTTGGTTTAAATGTTTCTGAATATTCGACTAATTCAGGGATTTGATCCCAAGTGATGTAACCCAGTCCAACTGAAGCAATAAATGCGGCTCCACGCGCATTTGCTTGTATTGGATCCTTTACTTGCTTAATTGTTCTATCGAGAACATCAGCAAAAATTTGACACCAAATTTTACTATTAGCTCCTCCACCGATCATCCTCACTTCTGGTATAACAATGTCTTTTTTTGACATTCCTGGATTATCTTTTATTTTCCATTTTTGGATTAATTTCTCAAGATAAATAAACAACCATTTGACATTATAAGCAACTCCTTCAAATATAGCTCTAATCAAATGCTCTCTTGACATTTCTAAAGAAATGTTATAAATTCCACCTCTAATTGTGTGATCATCAACAGGTGATCTTTCTCCAATAAGCCAAGGGGTAAAAATAAGATTATTTGAACCAGCAGGTACATTTTCTACCATTTTATCAAAAATTTTATAGACATCTGGTACAGCTTCTTCTTTCAACAATTCGTCTTTATGGTATAAAATTTTATCCCTTAGAAATGATAATGCTCCTCCAGCAATTTCTTGTTCATTAATTGCGAAATATCTACCAGGGATTCCAGATAAAATTGTTCCAATGCCATGGAAAATATCTGTTTTTTTAAAGGGTACGTGACAAACTACCCAGTCACTCGTGCCAATATAAATATGGGTATCGTAGTTTTTAACCGCGCCTGACCCAATTGCAGCAGTTGCAAGATCAGGAGCTCCTGCTATAACTTGAGTATTTTTATCCAATCCTAATTCTATTGCAACTTCGCTTGATATTGGAGCGAGGATATCAGTAGAATTTACTAATTCAGAAGGTAATTTACTCTGATCTAATTTACACATTTTAATTAGCTTTTTAGAATACTCTATGTTATTAATCTTTCTTATATCTGTTAACCAATGTGGTCCTATCGTTGTATAAGAAGAAGCATACTTGCCGGTTAACTTAAAATTTATATAATCTTGGGGTTCTAAAAAGATGTAGGTTTTATTGTAAATTTCTGGATATTCGTTTTTTATCAATAACATATGTGCTATTGAATCTTTACCGCTTAAACCAGGAGCCGCGCCAGTTCTTTTTACCCATTTTAATGCTTTAATTATATTTATTCCAGAGAATTTTATTAAACCTTTATAAATATCTTTTACATATGGAGCTCCCCGTGTATCCATCCATATTATCGCATTCATTAAATGATTTCCATTCTTATCTAATGGGACTGTACCACTCCATTGACTCGTGTTAGACACACCTACAATGTCTTTAGCTGATACGCGTCCATTATCAATAACTTTTTTAGATGTTTTGAGAATTGCATTCCACCAATCATCTGGGTCTTGTTCAACTCCTCCACCTTTTTCTACATGTAAAGGAACTTCTTGAAAAGCCCAATCGACAACTTCACCATGGGTTGACACTATCGCAGTCTTAGGTCCACCTGTGCCGTGATCTATAGCAAGAATATATTTTTTTTCAGAATCTGACATATTTAATATTAATGTTGGTAGACTAAATAAAGATTATTTGAGCAAATAGGTTTTAAATTATTGATAGAACTGTAAAAAATAGTTAAATATAAATATTTTGATTATCATCATTTTTTTGCTCAGATAAGGGTTAAGGCATCGACTTTTCAGATTTATTACAAAGGTGTAGAATTGATCTCAGACTCAAAAAAAATAAAAAGAGTAGGTTTTATATTAATATTAGTTTTTTCATCGAGTGTTGTTTTAAATTCAATTCTATCTCAGGAATGCCGCAAGAATGAAACTATAAAAATACACACACAAAGTGAAAATCATTTTTCAGATCAATGGCTCGAAAATCCTTGTTTTGATAACGCTTATGAATCTTGGTTTTATAATACTATAGGAGATACTTCAGATTTTAATGGGAGCATAGATGATGGTAAAGCTAACTTCAATATTTTGGGAGATCAACATACTTTCTCATTAATTGCAGACCCACCCTTAATCTTCGACTGGGAGGAGGTAGATAATCCTGAATTCCCAAATCATCCCGATATTGACGAAATTACAGCTGAAGGTTGCAGAG
>JBHLLM010000075.1:0-10127 GCA_048885575.1 Candidatus Hermodarchaeota archaeon | reverse complement strand
ATAGGGGGCGAAGCTATTGAGATGAAAGGTCTTATGAACCTTCATTTTCCAATTGAACACGGAATAGTTGACGATTGGCCTTCAATGGAACGGATATGGCATTACACATTTTATACGGACCTAAGGGTGGATCCTTCAGAACATCCAGTTCTCTTGACCGAAGCACCGTTAAATCCTCGTTCAAATAGAGAGAAAATAGCAGAATTTATGTTTGAAACATTTAATGTGCCTGGACTTTATGTTGCTACGCAAGCCGTTCTATCGCTTTATTCCTCAGGAAGGACAACAGGTTTAGTAGTCGATATAGGAGATGGAGTATCCCACATTGTACCAATATTTGAGGGATTTGCCCTTAATCACGCAATCCAAAGAGTTGATCTCGCTGGGAGAGATATAACAACTTATTTACAGAGATTGCTAAGACAGAGAGGTTACAGTCTTATGAATTCTGCTGAGAAAGAAATTGTTAGAGATATTAAAGAAAAATTTTGTTATGTTGCTATTGATCCTGAGAAGGAAGTAATACTTTCGGAGAGAGTATCTGGAATGGAAAAAAGTTATATGATGCCAGATGGAGAGGTCATTAATGTAGGGATAGAGAGATTTTTAGCTCCAGAATGCTTCTTTAATCCTTCCGTGGTTGGAAAAGAATTACCAGCGTTAGATGATCTAATTGTTGGAGCAATATCTGAGTGTGATGTGGATCTTCGTAGAGAATTCTATGGCAATATAGTTCTCTCTGGGGGCTCAACAATGTTTCCTGGAGTCAAAGAAAGGTTAACAAAAGAGATAAAAGAATTGATTCCAGATTCGATCGATGTGAAAATCATAGCACCACCAGAGAGAATGTATTCAGTTTGGATTGGAGGTTCAATATTAAGCTCTCTGAAAACTTTCAGAAGAATGTGGGTCACAAGAAGAGAATATAAAGAAACAGGCCCCGGAGTAATACATAGATGTTTTTAAACAAATTTTTTTTTTATTTTATAAGAGGTGGAATAGACGGAAGAAATAATTTCTAAAATTGATGAAGATATTAAAAAAGATCCTGAAATTTTAGCAGCTGCTATTATAGAGGGTGAAGATAAGATACTTTATTCAACGGAAGATTGGGATATAAGTAATGATATAGAGCATATTAATTCTATTTGGGGTAAAAAAGAAGAAAGATATCTCTATGTATTGGGAAATAAATTTACGATCATACAAAACATTGAGGATAGATTAATTGCTGTTTCTTTCGATAAAACTGGAAAAAGAGTAAGAAGTCACGAGAGTATTATTGGATTTAAAGATGGAGAAAGGACTTTGCTTTGTAAAATACCCCAGGATCCTATGGGTCAATTCCTGTTATTTGCAGTACCAAAAACGGTTAACATTTTAAAAAAACTTAGTTCAAAAGAACCATATATGGGTCCAGATGCAACATTGGGCAAATTTGAAGAACTAAAATGGACAACACCAAAAGTTTTACCATATGATACAATAAATCTTCAAAACTTAGGTTTGTTAAGATTCGGACTAAACGAGAGTGAAGCAGAAGTATATCTGAACTTTCTAAAGAAGGGAGAGGAGGGTGAAACCATTGGAAATATCAATAAGGAATTATTACATTTGAAAAGAACTCATATCTATCGGATTATTGAACGGTTAGAAAAAAACGGATGGGTTTCTCAGATAATTGAACCACGACAAAGAGCTCAAAAATATAGAGCTATCTCCTTAGATCACATTATTGATGATTTTATTAAACAGCGGGAAACAGAACTCACTATTCTAAAAAGTCTCCGATTTATACTTGGTGAGAAACTTGAGAATGGTTGGATTGATGTTTCCGAGTTGGAACATGATTTGCAAAGTATGTACAGTAGAGATTATGATTTTAACAATCTTGGAGTTACAGGCGTAGAGAAGGACTGTGGATTGTTGATCTTTGAATACGAGAGTCCAGTTGATAATCATATAGTAATTAGAGCGGCACTTCAGTTGTCTTTTGAAAAAATTAGGGCAAAACTTTTCATTTACGAAGATATTGACGATGATGTTGAAAGAGGATATAAAAATCCAGACTTAGAAGAAATCAAAACAATTGACCAAAAGATATTAGATTACTATGGTTCTGAAATACGAGTCAGGTTTAAAAAGGGATCTAAGACTGCGAATAATGTAGGAGACGATTGGTATATTGCCGTAAAGCAAGTAGCAGTACCAATTGAAAACAAAATTTATATTGTGTGGGGTTCAGAGGAAAAATTCACTATTCTGTTGAACATGATTCTAAAATTAGGATGAAATTTACTTAAATTTGTTCTTTTAGAATCGTATAAAAATCGAGAATAATCTTTTGTCTTTGCTCTGCTATTTTTTTTGATTCGTCTAAGTATAATCTATCTTTTAAGAGCAAGATTTTGTTCTCTAGATGGTTGATTACTTGTTCAATTCCGCCACCATTTTTGATTGTGAATCCAATTGTTCTGTATAAGCCTATAGCTCCTAACGCGTCCAATTTATCCGAATCCGATAATATTTTGGCCTCGAGAGTTTCAGGTTTCAAATCGTTGGAAAAAGAATGTGTTGAAATACAGTGCACAATATTTTCCACATCTTCCTTGACAATATTAAATTTGTTTTTAATCAGGAATTCTTTCGCAATTTTAGCAGAAACTTTCGCATGATTTTCATTTGCATTTCCTCTCCTAACATATCTCCCAACATCATGAAGTAGTGCAGCAATTTTAATCACTAACAAATTCGCGTTTAAAGTATTTCCTAATTCTGAACTTGTTTTTAACACTCTTTCTATGTGTTGAAATCCATGAATGTCATCTTTAGCAGAGTTATCGTACGCAAACTTTCTTACTTTTGTAAGGATCTCTTCATTACGCATATCATCAGGTAAAAATTAGATCAAAAAAATATTGGAAATAAAATGGAAATTTTAAAAAATTGGATATTTGTTGGGATTAAACTTCTTCTCCCCGCTTTCGAGCTTCGATATCTTTCAGATCTTTTCTTAAAACTTTACCTACTAGTGTTTCGGGAAGTTCTTTTCTAAAGTCTATAAGTTTAGGAACCTTGTAGGGAGCTACAGCTTTTCTACAGAATTCTTTTATTTCAGCTTTAGTTTCGTCAGATTCCTTATATCCATCTTTAAGAACAATATAAGCTTTTACAATATCACTACCAGGTATATCTGGATTAGGAATTCCAATTACTGCGGCGTTTTCAACAGCTTCATGTTCAAATAAGCAATCTTCTAATTCTCTTGGGTAAACTTTAAAACCACTAACATTTATCATGTCTTTCTTCCTGTCAACTATATAAAAATAACCATCTTCGTCCATTTTCGCGATATCTCCTGTTAAAAGCCATTCACCCTTTAGTTGATTTGCAGTAGCTTCGGGTTTGTTCCAATAGCCTTTCATAACTTGAGGTCCTTTTATCATAATTTCGCCTGATTCGCCAAGAGGCATAATTTTGGTATAATCGTCGATATCGACGATTTTAAGTTCTGTATCAGGAATTGGCATTCCAACAGAACCAATTTTCCTTTCTCCTTGGACAGGATTAGTACAAGCAACCGGTGATGTCTCTGTTAGGCCGTATCCCTCAAGAATTTTGCTACCGGTCCTTTCTTCGAATTCCTTTAGAACCTCTGGTGGCATCGGTGCTGCTCCAGTATTACATATTCTAATAGATCTCATATCTTTAGCATAATCTTCTAAATCATCCCGTTCCAATAAACGCATGTACATTGTTGGCACTCCTGGGAACATTGCGGGATTTGTTGCTTTAATTATTTCGAATAAAGATTTTTGATCGCGCGGATCTGGGTTTAAAGCGATAGTTGAGCTATTGTATATAGGAATATTCATACATACCGTTTGACCATATATGTGGAATAGTGGCAAGTTGGTAAGTGTAGTATCTTTACCTCTTTGTATTTCATTGCCTAACCATTTGTAAGTTGCTATGCAATTAGAGACTATATTATTATGGGTAAGCATTGCACCTTTAGGGAGCCCCGTTGTACCTCCAGTATACTGTAAGCAAGCAATATCTTCTTTAGCATTAGTTTCGAATTTTGGAGGATTAGGTCTTGTATTTTCAAGAAGATTTA
This sequence comes from Candidatus Hermodarchaeota archaeon, assembly GCA_048885575.1. Classification (GTDB taxonomy): domain Archaea; phylum Asgardarchaeota; class Lokiarchaeia; order Sigyniarchaeales; family SOKP01; genus SOKP01. Next base: position 6,007 of record JBHLLM010000075.1, on the reverse strand, counting down.
TAAGTTGTTTTGTTCCAGCAATTTCAGGAGGATTTCTTGGTGCCATCATTGAATAATCAAACACATTAGTAATGATAACATGCCTTAAACGAGTTCTTTCCCTAATATTATTTATTTTTTCAACTTGGTTATCCCAAGCTATGATGATCTCAGCTCCTGAATCGTTTAATTGGTACGCTAATTCGTGTTCAGTGTGGAGAACGCTACAAGCGGTAACTATTCCTCCCGCTTTTAATATCCCATAATAGCCTAAAATAAATTGGGGGAAATTGGGGATCATTAGAGCAACTACATCTCCTCTCTTTAAGCCTAATTCAACGAGCGCAGTTGCGAGTCTATCGGCTACATCTTTAAATTTTTTATAAGTTATTTTATTTTTCATAAACCAAATAGCTGTTTTACCACCAAAATCCTTTGCAGAATTATCCAAAAATTCGTAAATATTCATGTTTGGATAGTCAATATGCTCAGGAACATTCTCATCGTAATGTTTCACCCATGGTTTGGCAGCATATGGATTTTCACTCATTTTTTATAACCAACTGTTTTAATTATGTTAATTTATATCTCTTTTCTTTTTAATATATCTCTGAAGCGCAATAAGTTTAAATTTAAATATCTTCTGTGATGTTATCAATTGCCACATCCGCGGATTCGCATACATAATCACACTCATCGTGTATTAAGCCTTCTAACGCAGATATTACGGCGGGAGTATTAACCTTAATTTTTCCTAGAGCCTCAGAAGCTCTCCATCTAACATCTGGTTTTTTATCTTCTAATGCTTTTAATAATGAAGGCACAGCTCTCTCCGCAATTGATCCAATTTTACCTAATGAAAGAGCTGCTTCTCGCCTAACGGTATATTTTGCATCGTTTAAAGAGTCTTCCAATCCTCTGAGTGCTTCTTCTGAACCAAAACCGATTGAACCTAAATTTCGAGCAGCTACTACTCGAACTGATGTTTTTTTATCTCCTAATAATGTAAACAGATAGGGAATAGCTTCATTCGCTTCTATACCTATTCCGCCTATTGCTGAAATTATAACAACTTTCATCTTATTATTAGCAATTTTAGCAGCATTAACTAGAACGGGAACAGCTTCTTTACCTATACTTCTTAAAGAATTAGCTGCTTTACCTCTTACTTCTTCTTTTGAATCTTTTAACATTAAACTTAATTTATCAATAACTTCTGGAGATTTTACTCCCAACTCCCCAAGAGCATCAACTACTTCTTTTCTAACAAGTCTATTTGGATGGTTTAAAACACTTAAAAGATGAGGAATAGAAGGTTCACCAATCTCTTTAAATGTATTAACAATATGATATCTAACTCTCCAATCTTTATCATCAAGCGCGTTAATTAAGGTAGGAATTGCTTTAACTGTACCTCTTCCTATACCACTCATTGCTCTTGCTGAAGATGTTCTAACTGCCCAACTTGGATCACTCATGCTTTTCATCAAATCAGGTATAATTTCATATGCATCTGGTCCTATCATACCTAACGCATTTGCAGCTTCGATCCTTACTTCTTCATACTTGTCTTTTAATGCCATTTTTAGAGTGTCTAAAGACTCCTTTGTTGCGATACCAATTTTGCCCAGTGAATTAACAACAGCAAATCGAATTGAATCCTCATCGTCATCACAACATTTAGCTAATTGAGGAATTGTGGATTGAGATTTTTTACCAATTTTCCCAAGTGATCTAGCAGCTTCTCGGCGAATACTCCAATCTTCATCGTCTAAATATTCAGAAATTTTCATAACAGCATTTTCGCCCGATTTCTCTCCTATTTCTCCCAAAACAAATATTGAATTGAAACGAACCGAACGAATTTCATTATCAACATTTTTTATAACTTCTTCAATGACAGTAGAATCTTTTTCGATTCTTGCTAGTATTAAATCAATTCTTGCATCTCTTAATAGTTGTTCTAAAGAAGCAGACATTTTTATCACCTTATATTCCTAAGTAGACAGTTTTAATTCGGGGTTCTTTTTCAAGTTCTTCCTTCGTACCTCTCATTTCTATTTTACCTTCCTCTAATAGATGAATGTTTTCAGCCACATCCATAGCTAGTACAGCATCTTGTTCGACTAATAGCGTTGTAGTCCCCTCCCGTTTAATTTGATTTATTGCTTCAAAAATTTTATCTTTAATTTTAGGGGCTAAACCTAATGAAGGTTCGTCTAAGAGAAGTAATTTTGGATTAGCAATTATTGCTCTTGCAATTGCCAACATTTGTTGCTCTCCGCCACTTAATGTTCCAGCTCTTTGTTTCTTTCTTTCTCTAAGGCGAGGGAAAAGTTCAAATACAAATTCTAATAGTTCGTTAAACTTTTTCTTGTCTTTTAAAGCATAAGCTCCCATTTCAATATTTTCCATGACTGTCATATCGTAAAATAATCTCCGTCTTTCAGGACAATGAGCAATTCCCTTATTAGCAATTTTATAAGCTTTCATTTCATCTATTCTTTCGCCTAAAAATTCAACTTTTCCTCTGTCAGGTTCTTCTAATCCAGAAATAACTCGGAGTAACGTCGATTTTCCTGCTCCATTAGGCCCAATAACAGCGTCTAAAGCTCCTTCTTCAATCTTTAGATTAATTTCTTCAAGAGCTCTAGCTTTTTCATAATAATGATAAATTTTTTTCAATTCAAGCAAGTTCTTCCCCTCCTTTTCCTAAATATGCTTCTAATACAATTTTATTGTTAGCTACCTCTTTTGGAGGTCCTTCCATTATATATTTACCTTGATGCATAGCAATTACCCGTGGAACTAAGTGCATCAATTCTCGTAAAACATGTCCAGTCATAAAAACAGTTACTCCATCCGCATGTAATTTTACAATCAAATCTGTAATGCCTTTCTGTTCTTCGTGAGATAATCCACTAAAGGGTTCATCTAATAGAAGTAATTGAGGATTTGTTCCTAAAGCTTTCCCAATTTGTAATTTCCTCAGATCACCATGTGGTAATATTATAGGAGGTATTCTTGCTTTATCAACAAGTCCAACTGCTGCTAAAATTGAGCTTGCTGATTCGTCAATTCCGTATTCTTTTGCTAATTTCTTACCTCGTGGTGATAAACATGAAACTGATATATTTTCTAATAATGTCATAAAGCGAAATGATCTTACAAGTTGAAAAGTCCTTGCAATTCCTAGATTCACTATTTGATATGGTTTCATTCCTGTTATATCCCGTCCATCAAACCGAATTGTCCCAGAATTTGGTTTTTCAAATCCTGAAATTACATTAAATAACGTAGTTTTTCCCGCTCCATTTGGTCCAATTAAGCCAGTGAATTCTCCTCGGTGAACTTCGAAACTAAAATCGTTGACTGCTGTTAATCCACTATACTTTTTGGTTAAATTTCTAACTTCTAAAATGACACCCATAATTTACTTCACATTTATTATATTTCCTTTTATTAAGATTTTATTTACCTCCCTAATAATATGTCCCATAGATCTTTAAGACGTTCTAAAGCAGGTCTTAAAAGGCCCATATCTGCGAATCTAATTATAAGAATCAGAATAATAGAGAATATAAACACCGGATCCCACAAATCAATTAAGATTGCGTTAAGTCCGAAAAAAATAAAGGCCCCAAGCACAGATCCACCCATTGTTGCTAATCCCCCAATAGTAGTCATAATTATCGCATAAAAAGAATAAAGTGGTTGAAAAAGCAGAGGAGTAGCATTTCTAAATCTCATAGCAAATAAACCACCTGCTATCCCAGCAAAAAAACCACTTATCATAACTGCAATAACTTTATATCTTGTTATGTTAATACCTTGAGCCTCTGCTCCAGTCTCATCATCACGAATTGATTTAAAAATAGTACCCATATTAGATTTCCCAATATATATTAATACTAAAATTGAGACTACCATTATGAATGTGTAAATATAGAATATCTCTACGACATTAGTTGATACAGGAGGAACTCTATCTATTCCTGGTGTGCCAAAAAAGATCCAATCGGTAGCGATTGCTAAACGTTCATTCATAAATAAAGCCATAATGAAAACACTTAATGCCATTGTTCCTAATGCTAAATATGGTCCTTTTAATCTTGTAGTAATTATTCCGATTAGAAAAGCAACTACTAAACTTACGATACCCCCCAAAATAAGCGAAATTTGCCATGGAACATCATGGAAACGAAGAAGATATCCTGTAATATAACCACCCATCCCTAAGAAAATTGCATGTCCAAAACTTACTTGACCTGCAAATCCTGCTAAGAAATTCCAGCTTGTTGCAAAAATAGCAAATATTGTTGCTGTAATAAATATTCCTAGATAATATGGATTTTGAGTTAGTAATGGTAAAGCCAAGAATCCAAGTAAGCAAACCAAGGTTAAACCACCTTTGAAGGTCCGTACCCAAGATATTATACGACGAGTGTAATATGTTGGCTCCTTTAATTTTGCCATTATTTTTTAATACCTCTTTATTTTTTGATGGTATATTTTTTAATTAATTAATCAATCTCTTTTTTTCCAAATATTCCTTGAGGTCGTACTACAAGGGTTACAATAATAACTATTCCAGGAATTAACGGTGCAAAAGAGGGATCAAGCACATAATTACAGATAGAAGTCGCATATCCAAGAATGAATGATCCCACAACACTCCCTGGTAGACTCCCCAAACCTCCAAGAATGACTACAGCAAATGATTCTGTTAAAATACCCCATCCTACATAGGGGGATATATACTCTCTTGGAACATTTAGGACTGCTGCAAATCCTGCTAGCGCAGCAGAGAGCATAACGACATACATAAGTATTCTGTCTGCGTTAATACCCATAAGCATAGCTGCTTCTCGATCTTGGGCGACGGCTCTAATTGATTTTCCTAATTTTGTTTTACTGATAAATAAAGTAACCAAAACTACAGTAACTACTGAAAGAATTATAATTAAAATGTTCTGGGCACCAAACGTAACCCCAAACAGAGTAATACTACCTGCTATTAATGGATCCATCAATAAGGGCGATCCTATTCCGACTATTACTAAAATCAAAGCCTGAAAGAAGAAGCCAATAGCAAATGTGATCATTAAAGCACCTATAGGAGATTTTAACAAAGGTTTAATGCATAATAAGTATGCAACACCCCCTATAATTAATGCCGAAATCAACACAATAACTATTCCCCATATAAGACCAAGATTCGCATAAACAACAACCCAGTAAAAGATGTAACCCGAAATTAAATAAAATGCCCCATGGGCTAAGTTCATAACTCCACCTACACCATAAACTAAAGAAAGCCCAATCGCAAGTAAAGAAACAACAGCTCCATGCACGGTACCGAAAATTAATATTTGAGGTAACAAATTAAATCAATCTCTTCAATTTAATATGTAATTTATATTTTGTTTATCAGTTTTATTATTGTTACTATCTTATATTATTTAAAAATAATCACAATTTTCTCATTTAATCAAGCTTGACAGATTAGTAATTAATACTTAATTTAAAAGAAAGATAAAAAAAAAATTATTTTAATTTAAAAGTTTGTTTTATTTTAATTAATTCCCCATGGTGGCAATTGAATAGTGGTTGAACCAGCAAGCGAATCTGGATATATTCCGAGAGCATAGTTTGAAAAGTTTCCATATACTCCTGCGTAATATCCACGCGTGTAAAAGGTTCCTTCTCCAGTGGGTATGCATTTTAATACTCCATTTTGCCATTGAGCAAATTTACCTGTACCCCATGGCCACCCTTCTACGACATCATGTCTCGTCGTTCCGCCAGGCTCCAATCCTGTTGTGTAAGATAATTGTGGAGCTGATGCAGCTCGGGGACCTGCTAAATATGTAGGGACAGCAAGTGTTTCTAGTTGAGCAATAATATCTAACTCATCTAATGAATCAGTTTGATCAATTGCCCATGCTAACGTATGAATTGCATCATAAGTACCTGGTGCCGTATAGATCGTGGGACCATAACCAAATCTTGCGACAAAATCAGAGTA